>WBUR01000009.1 GCA_008933615.1 bacterium
AAATAAATCCAGTTTTTTACACTTTTTTTTCAATATTTCATATTTTTTGCTCTTCTTTTATAGTATTTAAAAATAATAGTTTATAATAATAAATGGTCATTTTGCGCCAATTTTCACAATAATGTGAAAAAAAATACTTATGAGATTAAACTTCTCCGAGCTTTTGATTGTAGTTTTTATCGATATGGCAGCACGTGATCAACCATGGTAGCCGCAAACTTTAGGATGCCTGGTATTTTCCTCAGGCTAATCCTTCGGCGGAACTCAGGACGAGCGCCTAGCCTACCAACTTAACAATTTTTGTTGGCTTGATAAATAAATAAAATCTTAATGATGAAGGTCAATACAACCAATGAACGATAAAACTGATAGTTTTGGCCGCGTGGAAGATAAAAAAAGGCAGAGATGGGTTCTACTTAGTTGGAAAGAATTACAAACAAGGATTAACGATCTGAGATTTTAGAAGGAGTCGTGTCAATGAATAGGTTAACAAGAACGGAAGATCAGAAATCAAAAATTACCATTTCTTGTTCTTAAATCATTCTAAAATAAAAAAGGCAGAGATGGCCGGGTATAGAGGGTTCCCGTTTCTCTGCCTCTATCAATTATGGGGATCTTGTTGAGGTAGAGAACCCGTTCTCAGTCGAGAACGGGTTCTGAAGCTTTTTATTTATTTACTTTCTCATTAATAACTGCTTGAGCCGCTGCCAATCGCGCAATAGGTACCCGGAATGGCGAACAGCTTACATAATTAAGGCCGAGCGAATGGCAAAACTCCACCGAATTCGGTTCGCCTCCATGTTCACCGCATATGCCGATCTTCAGGTCTTTGCGTACTTTACGCCCTTTGTCGATCGCCATTTTCATCAGGATGCCAATGGAATTCTGATCGATGACCTGGAAAGGATCCACCGGGAGGAGCTTTTTATCAAGATATTCCGGAAGAAATCCGCCGATATCGTCGCGGGAGAAGCCAAACGTCATCTGCGTGAGGTCATTGGTACCGAAAGAGAAAAACTCTGCGTCTTCGGCCACTTTATCCGCCGTCAAACAGGCGCGAGGAATCTCAATCATAGTTCCCACCAAATGCGGGATTTTCTTCATGCCAAATTTCGCCAGAACTTCTGCGTATATGTTTTCGACCAGTGTTTTTTGATTTTTTAATTCCGTATTAGCCGCAACCACAGGAATCATGATCTCTGGAAATACTTTTTTGCCTTCTTTGAGTAATTCCGCCGCCGCTTCAAATATGGCGCGAACCTGCATTTCCGTTACTTCCGGATAGGTCACGCCGAGACGAACGCCGCGATGCCCCATCATCGGATTATTCTCATGAAGATCTTCGGCGCGTTTATTAAATTGCTCCGCCGTGATACCGAGGCTCGACGAAAGTTTATTTCGTTCTTCCTCATGCTGCGGTACAAATTCATGTAACGGCGGATCGAGCGTCCGGATCGTAACCGCATATCCGTCCATTGCCGCCAATGTGCCTTTGATGTCCGACTTGACGAACGGAAAGAGTTCGTCTAATGCGGCTCGTCGTTCCTCTTCATTCTTCGATACGATCATTTTGCGCAGCAGGAAGAGCGGTTGTTCAGAATTTTTTCCATAGAACATGTGCTCGGTTCTGAATAAGCCGATGCCTTCGGCTCCGAATAGGCGCCCTTTAGCGGCGTCTTCCGGCGTGTCGGCATTGGTGCGAACTTTCAGTCTGCGCACCTGGTCGCACAGTTTCATAAATTCGATAAAATTTGGATTGTCTTCGGCGGCTTTGATCATCGGGAGTGAACCTTCATACACAAATCCGGCGGTGCCGTTCAGCGTAATCCAGTCGCCCTCATTGATCTTATGTCCGTTAACTCTGAAGTATCTGTCCGAAAGATGAATTTCGAGTTCGCCGGCGCCGACGATGCAGCACTTGCCCCATCCGCGCGCAACGAGCGCCGCGTGGCTTGTCATACCGCCTCGTGCAGTGAGAATGCCTTCTGCCGCTCGCATGCCTTCCACGTCTTCCGGATTGGTTTCATCACGCACCAGAATAACTTTCTTCCCTTGTTTTCCCCATGCGACCGCGTCAGCCGCCGAGAAAACAGCCTGGCCTGCCGCACCGCCGGGGCCTGCGGGCAACCCTTTGGCGATCGGTTTAAGTTTAAGTTCCGCAGCTGGATCAATAATAGGATGCAGGAGTTCTTCTAACTGCGCAGGAGTCACGCGCATGATTGCTTCTTCCTTGTTGATCAGTTTTTCCTTATACATATCCAGCGCCATTTTTACGGCCGAAGGGCCGTTACGTTTTCCAACGCGGCACTGCAGCATCCACAACTTGCCTTCCTGAATCGTAAATTCGATATCGAGCATGTCGTGATAATGCTTTTCCAATTTTCGTTCTATTACATGTAATTGTTTATAGGCATTCGGCATGGCCGTTTCCAGCGACGATAGATGTTCGTTATGCGGATTCTTGCCAATCTCGTTCAGCGGATTCGGCGTACGAATTCCGGCAACCACATCTTCACCTTGGGCATTGGCAAGCCATTCACCGTAAAAATGATTGTCGCCCGTGGCGGGATTACGCGTAAAGGCTACGCCTGTTGCGGAGGAATTGCCCATATTACCATAGACCATCGCCTGAACATTCACTGCAGTTCCCCATTCATCCGGAATGCCTTCGATCCTGCGATACGCAATAGCGCGCTTGCCGACCCAGCTTGCAAATACGGCGCCGATCGCGCCCCAGATTTGTTCCATCGGATCTTCAGGAAATGGCGTACCGAGAACTTCGATAACACGTGCCTTATACGTCGCAATCAACTGTTTAAGGTCATCTGCCGTCAGGTCGGTATCAAGCTTAATACCTCGCGCCGTTTTCAGCGCATTAAGGTCAAGTTCTAACAGGTGTCGAATGCCGTGCCCGTCCTTAGGTTCGATACCGGCGGCTTTTTCCATCACGACGTCGGAATACATCTGGATCAACCGGCGATACGCGTCATAGACAAATCGCGGATTTTGTGTTTTTTCAATGAGTCCTTTGCAGGTCGCTTCGTTTAATCCCACATTCAGAACGGTTTCCATCATACCGGGTAAGGAGCGGCGGGCGCCGGAGCGTACGGATACGAGCAACGGATTTTTCTTATCGTTAAATTGAGCGCCCATGATCTTCTCAACAAAAACCATTGCTTTTTCGACCTGGGCTTTTACTTCAGGAGGAAATTTTCTTTTATTTTTATAATAATAGGTGCAAACTTCGGTTGTGATCGTAAAGCCGGCCGGAACAGGAATCCCGATATTGGCCATTTCGGCAAGATTTGCGCCTTTACCGCCGAGCAGGTTTTTCATTTCAGCTTTACCTTCGGCTTTGCCGTTGCCGTACGTATAAACCATTTTTTTAGATTTTGTTTTAGCCGGTTTGCTTTTGGGTTTTGTTGCCATAAATAAGAATATCTCCGTTGTTAATATCTTTTTGTAATAGGGAAATGTATAAAACTTTCTATCATTAATCTAAGACTTTGGTCATTTTAAAACATGATTTTTGTCATGAAATGATGAAAAAATATACAGTTTTGCATATTATTGGACCTTCAAACGGTTTTGAGATAATCGAAATCTCAAATACCAAAACCCAAATCACAAATAAGTTCCAATAACAAGAAACAAAACCAGCTTATCGGGTTTACTCACAATTGATAGAAACGCTGTCAGCCTGAGCCCGTCGAAGGCTGATTTTATTGATCGTTTGTCATGCTTCTCAGCCTGAGGCTGATCTGCATGACTTTGTGAGCCAACCCTATAAGCGGGGGGATACTAAAATGTTAATCATTAACAATGTTCGGTCATTGGCGGTTTTGAATTTATTTAAAATTTGTTATTTGTGATTTGAAACTTACTATCTTGGTTTTTTCGTTTCCTTTTGCTGTTCAAAGAACCGTCTCAGCTCCTCTTTCTTCTCTTTTGAAAGTTCATGCCACCGAATTCCCTGTATCGCGCCTTCCAGTGCGCATAGTGAACTCAGGCATGCGCCTTCGTCTTCTGCTTTCAAACGCAGAAAAACTTTTTCTGCGCCTAGTTTTTTAAGTTCGTGAAATGAATAAATATCGGCTCGTTTCAATTTTTTCGCCATCACTTTGCCGATATTCGGCAGACGGTTGATCTCATGTTTTTGTCGATTTTGAATGAAGTGGGGCATAGATGTTGTCCTTTAGTGTATACTATTAGTCTCTCACCCTGAAAGAATGGTGAACAATGACAAAATTTTTTCCGCAGATATCGGCTAATTTTCGCGGAGAGAAAATTCTGCGTGAATCTGCGAAATCTGCGGGAATATATCTATTTCTTTTCCTGCGCTTCGACCACTGCGATCGCGGTCATATTGTAAAAATAATTCAACTTTTCATCAGGGTATCAAATATGACGAAATTCTTGATGAAGGTTTCGTACCTGCACTGTCAAACTGACCGCCAACATATAATTCACTCCCATTGATAGCCATGGCATTTACACCAGGTGGAAAACCAAGGGATCCATACCCGCCAACCCCACTCCCCAAACCACACCACTCATTGCCGTCCCATTGTGCAATATAATTTATGGGTTTTGTGCCTAGCATCGTAAACCAACCACCGCAATACAAAATATTATCGTAAAAAAGTAAACTCACCACATATTCGTTTGCACCATCACCTAAGCTAGACCAAGAGTTGCCATCCCACTGAGCTAACCGATAAGCTGTATTTCCACCTGCGGTCGTAAATATCCCTCCGGCATAAATAGTGCTATTATTTACTGCCAGAGCCCTTACATAATTATTCATGCCACTTCCAAGTGCACTCCATGCCGATCCATTCCATTTGGCGATGCGATTAGCTGATGTTCCTCCGGCGACAGTAAAGTTTCCTCCAACGATTACGTCCGTCCCAGCAATAGCCATTGAATAAATGACGTCGTTCGTTCCCGTCCCAACCGCCGACCATTGCGATCCATTCCATTTGGCAATATTATTTGCCGGAACTCCACCGGCTTGTGTAAACGAACCACCAATATATAAATCACCGTTTAAGACAGCCATTGCATAAACATTTCCATCGGTGCCGCTCCCAAGCGCATGCCAGCTATTCCCATCCCATCTGGCAACATGATTGACGGTGACTCCACCGGCTGTTGTAAATACTCCTCCATAATAAACGTCATTCCCAATCACAACAATCGGGAACACAGCCTCATTCATGCCACTGCCCAAAGCAGACCAATTAGCTCCATTCCACTTAGCAGCAAAACTAACAAGTGAAGAGCCCGCATAATCAAATCTGCCGCCGACATAAACATCCGATCCCTTACTTGCAATTCCATATACGTCACTGCTAAGTCCTTTAACACGAAATTGCTCACTCCAATTAAAATCGGCGAGTATGGGATCAAGGCAATTGCCATTATCTGCTACGATAGTACGTGTCATCAAGATGTTGGCTGATATAGTTTGCCCTCTTTTGACCAATACATCAACCGTCGTCGTAACAAAACCATTCTTAGATGCACCTACAGTATATGGTCCCTCAGAAACTTCAGGAATTAAATAATTGCCATTGCTGTCAGTAAAAACTGAACCCGTCGGAGGGTTTGTCGCTATTAATACATTAACTATAGCTGAATCCCCAACCGCCGTAATTACCTTTCCGGAAATGTTACTGATAGGTTTACTCTCTTCATTACACGCACTCAGAACTAAAATGAAAATCAGAAAGAAATTGATGAGTTTCATACGCCCCCTTTTTTGTTTAAAATTAGTCATTTTGATAGATAGTTTAGAAAATTCGTGCAAACTTACATTTTTTTTTTGATTTCAAATTACTAAAAGGGCGATGAAATCCCTCGCCCTTTTACTGATCCATTCTAACTTACTTCTTTTCCTGCGCTTCGACCACTGCGATTGCGGTCATATTGACGATGTCATTCACTTCACAGCCTTTTTGGAGTAAGTGAACCGGATTACGCATGCCCATCAATATCGGACCGATCGCTTCGGCGCCGCCGAGCCGCTGGAGCAGTTTCACCGACGCATTTGCCGATTGCAGATCCGGGAATATGAGCACGTTGGCGCCGCCCTTTAAAGTGCTGAACGGATAAAATTCGTCGATGATCTCCGGCACTACCGCCGTATCGGCCTGCATTTCACCGTCAATCATAAGTTCCGGCACACGTTTTCGCGCGATCTTCAAAGCCTGCGCAATGCGGTCGGTGTCTGCATGTTTCACACTGCCGAAATTAGAAAACGAAACCATCGCTACGCGCGGTTCGATATTGAAACGTTTGGCAACTTCCGCGCTCATGATCGCAATTTCAGCCAGTTCCTCTGCCGTCGGCATGATATTGACGGTCGAATCGGCGCAGAAGTAGATTTTGTCTTTAATGATCAGCATATACGCGCTGGATACGCTGGATATCCCTTCAGCGCGTTGAATGATCTGCAAAGCCGGTCGCAGGGTTTCCGGATAGTGCTGATCCAGGCCTGCGATCATGGCGTCGGCGTCATTCATACGAACCATCATCGCTGCATAATGCGTCCTGTCATGCATGTCCTGGCGCGCTTCATTAAGGTTTACGCCTTTGCGCTGACGTAATTCGTAATACTCTTCCGTATAGGATATGAATCGTTTGGATGTTTCCGGATTGAGAATCTGAATTCCATCAAGATCAACGTCCAATTCTTTGGCCAAAGAACGAATCTTGATTTCTTCGCCTAGCAATATCGGATGCGCGATGCCTTCATCCAGAACAATATGGCTGGCGCGCAGGACTTTTTCATTATAGCCTTCGGGAAATACGACGCGTTTCGGATCGCGTTTGGCGCGGTTCATCATCGTGCGCATCACTTCGCGGGACTTCCCGAGACGGTTTTCCAATTGTTCTTTATATTCCTCAATGTCGATTTTAATTCGCGCAACGCCGCTGTCCATAGCGGCCTTGGCAACTGCCGCAGCTTCCCAGATCAGTACGCGGTAATCGAACGGCTTCGGAATCAGGTAGTCTTTTCCAAAACGCATGCGCTGATTACCGTAGGCTTTGGATACGGAATCCGGCACATCTTCTTTGGCAAGTGCTGCCAGGGCAAAAGCGGCGGCGCGTTTCATTTCTTCGTTAATCGCTGTCGCGCGTACGTCCAAGGCGCCTCGGAAAATAAAAGGAAATCCAAGTACGTTATTGATCTGATTGGGATAATCGGATCGCCCCGTTCCCATGATGACATCGGGCCTCGCAGCCATCGCAAGGTCGTAGGTAATTTCCGGGTCGGGATTAGCCATCGCCATAATGAGTGGATTCTTTCCCATCGAGCGCACCATGTCCTGCGTAACGCAATCGGCCACCGATAATCCAGCAAACACGTCTGCATCAACCAAAGCATCCGCCAGCGTTCGCGCTTTGGTATCATTTGCCAAAGCTTCTTTGTAGGGATTCATTCCGGCCGTGCGTCCTTTGTAGATCGCGCCTTTGGTATCGCAGAGAATGAGGTTTTCTTTTTTAACGCCAAGGCTGATATAGAAATTGGCGCACGCAATGCCCGATGCGCCTGCGCCGTTAACGACAACTTTGATCTTATCCAGCGGCTTGCCGAGAAGTTCCATCGCATTCATCAGCGCCGCGCCGGAAATGATCGCGGTTCCGTGCTGATCATCGTGGAAAACAGGTATTTTCATCGTTTTCTTTAATTCTTCTTCAATGTAAAAACATTCCGGCGCTTTAATGTCTTCAAGATTGATCCCGCCAAAAGTGGGCTCAAGCAGTTGAACCGTTTTGATAATCTCATCGGCGTTATGCGTATCTAATTCTATATCAAACACATCGATATCTGCGAAACGTTTGAACAAAACGCCTTTGCCTTCCATCACCGGTTTACCTCCGAGCGCGCCGATGTCACCGAGCCCAAGAACGGCGGTGCCGTTCGATACTACGGCTACGAGATTTCCCTTAGCGGTATAAAGAAATGCGTCGTCCGGATTTTTTTCGATATGCAGACAGGGTATCGCAACACCCGGACTGTATGCAAGCGAAAGATCGCGCTGGGTTGTGCATGGTTTGGTCGGTATAACTTCAATTTTTCCTTTTCGCCCCATCTGGTGATATTCGAGGGCTTCTTGATCCTTTATCATGTTCATCCTCCTGCAGTCGTAACTCTCAACGAATTACCGAGAGCATAAAAATCATTTTAGAATAGAATTAATTGTTGAATAGTAACTAACAAATACCGTCATACTGAGGTCTTTTAGCAGATGAATTTAATGAATTGGAATTCAAAAAAACATGACCTACGTCATGTTAGCGTATCTTTTAAAATGTAGAAAAAAACAACGTAGAGGGGTTTTACAATGAAGCGATTTTGGAGAGGAAAACGATTATATAAAAAACCTTGAAGGAAAAGAGCCGATTCATAACTTATCCTACGTTAAATCAGCCAGACCCCTCAAGGTCTTAACTTAATTTTCCGGATAACCCGAAGTCTCCGCATTCGCGGCAATTTTTCCCGCTCACTGGTTTCTCGCTACCTGGCCATGTGCAGGCAAATGTGCCGAACCGTTTTGTTATTATCAAAACGGGCCGCTTCTTTGACTGCAAAGACACCTACGTCGTGCCCGATATCACGTAATGCCATGGCCGCAAGAATGCGGAAATTCGAGTCCGGATGATTTCGCAATATTTTCATCAGCGGGATCACGACCAGATTCATGTCCTTGTCCGAATATGACCTTTTGATATCCGCGACAGATGCAATGACGCTTTCGAGAAAATCACCCTCCACCTTTTTCAATGTCAGGGCGAGATTCATTTCTGCCGCATCCAATATTGCGTTTTGTCTTTCCGTCCGCGTATTGCCGCCTTCACCGGCAAATGCCGCGGTTGACCATACTAAAATGGCCGCTGCAAAGAACATTAACGACTTCATAAATGCCTCCTTGGTTTCTGAGTGAAAGCATTCATTAATTAAAGCCGTGCGCATCGACTGAAATGTAATACGCGGATAAAAAAAGAAAAGTTTCACAATAAAAAGATACAACCTCCGGAATGTTCATGATGTGAACCGGGGCGGAACTTAAGAACAAAACTATGCCGGATAGTCCAAACTCCAGACCCTTTTTATTCGATAGACACAACCAGAAAATCTAATTTCTCTTTGTCGGCGGCAATCACTTTGCTTCCTTCAATGACCTCACAGATACTGAAAATGCCGTCCATTTCAAGCTTAACTACTTTTAATTTCCCGACGGCTTTTTGCCGCTTAAATATTTGTCCGTCGACTATGATCTCTTCTTCCTGTATGACCTGGAATTTATCTCCTTCTTTTATTCCCAGCTCTTTGCCGCAGCTGATCAGCACCAAATCGGCTTGTTTCTTTTTGGACTTGTCTTTTTTCTTGGCCTTCTTGTCTGTTTCAGGCTCGACGAAACGGATGATCTTGCCTTCGACTGGAAATACCTGCTTAATGCTGCGGCCGATTTCCGCGTCGGCGTTGTCCAGCGCGCCATACGCAATGTTGGCTGACTTGTCTTTTTTCTTATCCGAAATACCGGTAATATCTTTGGATGCAATGATCTGACCCGTAGTTACATCAATGATGCGTATCAACAGATCTACTTTGCATGAACTCTTCTTGTCTTTTTTAGACGTGGTCGTATGAATATTGACTATCGTGCCCTGAACAAGAAATTCAGTTCCTAACATCGCGCCCAACGAGACCGCCTTGCTCGGGTCGGTAAGATCGGAAGTCTGCAGGTTTTGTTCCTTCAGGATCTTTTCAATGGCAGACCTTTCGACCACGATGAATCTCCGGAGACCGACGAAGGTATTCACCAGCTGTTGTGTTACTGATTCCGCAAATTTTTCAATTCCGCCCTGATCGAACATCTGCCGGTCGCTGACGGCGCCGACTTCAAACGGGAGCACGGCAACGCGGGGTTTCTTCGTAACCACACTTACCCTGTCCTGAGAGACTAGCGTTCCGCTAATCAGGATCAATGCACATAACCATATTTTCATATCCGTTATCCTTAATGTATTATTTGATGACTGAAAGAATCCTATCAAGAAATAGGCAAAAATCTATTTCATCAAATAACCAAAAGCAAACGGTTTATTTTTTTAGGCGCAAAACTCTGCCGGATAATTCACTCATTTGATCTTCATCAGGTTTTAATGCTCTGACTATTCCTCAATAGCCGATGGAATGCCCAATTGTGTTAATCGCTCTCTAACGATCGCTTTGTGCTGACGAACGTAGTTCCTTCTAATGTCGGGATCAGGAGCCTGAGACGACGCTGGTAGGCCTGCAACATAGAAATAGCTTCCCCAAGAATAGTTATACGTCCAGAAAAACCCTCCGCCATCTCCTTTGATATTACCAGGAGTTCCCGGTGTCAGAGGCGGACCGTCGATCGCAATGAGACCGATAAACCCGTAGTACCAGGTACTGCCGACTGGAACGGTCGGCAGAAAACCTGCCTTGGTCAGGAACGTATCCTTGACGTCCGTTTCTATCTCATAGTCGTAGTGACATACATTCAAATTATCATGGAAGTGGTATTCAATATAGACTTCATAATGCTCGCACTTGGCGTCGGACCAGCGAACGGAAAGATCGGTACCGGAAATAGTCTCGTTATCTGCAGGATCCAAAACCTTGAAATCCCGCGGAACATAAACTGAACTTTCCACAGAGCGGCTTCCGACCTTGATCTTAAGATCGCATCTGGTTCCGGGCATAAAAATAGTATCATTGTAGTCAAAATCACTATAATATGGATTGTCAGGTGGAACACCGTTGATCGTGATGTCAGGAACCGTATCGTAAAAATTCACGATGACGTCGGCATCCCCGTAGTAAGATGAATCGTATTCCCAATATTCTGTTGCAATAAAGGCGGCCGCAAAGATCGGATTTGGATTATCGTAGATATATTCAGTCACGTATTTGTTCTCGACAACTTTGTCACAACTCATGAATAAAATCAAGAGAGTGACGGCGGCAGTTTGCAAAGTTCTGGTCATCATACAACCTCCACACGGTTTGAATTGGTTTGGCATTAATGTGAGCGCTAAGAACCCCGGTTCATTCTTACGGCACTTTTCTAAGACAGTATGACTAACCAAAAAAAAGTGGCAATTTATTTTACAAAAAAAACCCTCCTTATTCAGGAGGGGATAAAAAAGGTAGAGCGAAAAGCCTTTTCGCTCTAGAAGTATGGACGGTATTTACAACACGCTCTCGCCGGGAAATGTGTATTCGCCATTGTAAGCGCGGATGCAAACTGGCGCACTATGATATCGATAATGAAATTAGACGGTTAAAAAGTGAGAACTTTATCTGACTCTACTGTCCATTGAGCCAATTCACTCATGGTGCTGATTTCCACACCGTCGATCAGGGAATGATCCCGCAAACCCCGCGCATCGACGCAGCTTCCGCATAACTTTACTTTCCCTTTTTTGGAGAGTACTCCTTTTAACATACGCTCAATGTTATAGTATCCCTGCGGCGTATTTTGCGCTTTCAGCGCGGACGTCACAGCATCGGCCATTAAAAATACCAGCACTTCAACTTCGGAAGGCTCCTTTTGCACCGCCATAGCAAGGCGCAGAGCGTTGTAAACTTTTTCCGTTCCGTAAGGCGGGTCGTTAATCAAAAACAGGATTTTCATAACATAGTCTCCCGATTCTTTTTGTTTATAGAATGTTCGTGAATTCTACCTTTAGAAAGCAAAGCAGTGTTCATACATCAATCGGAATCCTGAAGACTTTAGCGCCGAGAGAAATCAAAAAGCGTAGTAAAGTTTTGCGAATTCCAACAGGAGCAAGCCACCACTTCTCAAACAAGATTTTACCTAGGTGCCATACTTTTCCGATGTTTCGAAGATCGAGTTGCGGATTTTTTTCTCCAAAGAAGTCGCCATAAGCAAATCCCGCAAGCCCATCGCCTGCTTCAAGCATACAATATCCGGTTCCGCAAAACTCATCTTTGGAAATTCGCCCTTCAATTTGATCTGAAATTCGTCGAGCAACAACTTCCCCCTGTGTATGAGCAAAAACCCCGGCTTTTGGAAGCATCATCGGAATATCGGGATTCCATCGCCCGGGAATACTTATAGCCGTTATGTCGCCGATGGCATACACGTTTTCGTGTGATGTTTGTAAGGTTTTGCGATCTACAGATATCCAACCGGCTTCATTTAAAAGAGAAGCATCTTTGACAACCTTTGGCGCACGGTGAGGCGGAATCGCAACGAGTAATTGGTAGGCTACCGGTTCTTTTCCTTCAAAATGGAGTTCACGAGATTCGTCATTAACCGACATTAGCTTATGTAGCGGATGAAATAAAATACCTTTCGCCGTAATCATTTTCTTTACGGCTTCTCCGAGTTCCGGACCGCCGACAGGCATCGGTTGTGCTTCAGGAGTGTATAGATGAACAGTTTTCGCCGATCTGCGCCGGCGATAATAATCCATGATAAGCATAGCCGCTTCGTGTGGAGCTCCGGGACATTTGTATGGAACTCCCGCGACGACTAATGCTATGTGTTCTTCTCGAAAACTCGACAGCGTTTCTTCTAATTTACTCGCTTCCTGAAATGTATAGAATGAATGTGCGTTGTCGGTTAGACCCGGTATCAGCTGTGGTGCAAGTTCGGCTCCCAGTGCAATTACGAGATAATCGTAAGTTAGAGTTTGTGCGGAAATGGTAACGGAGCGTTTGGAAATATTTATATTCTTTACCTCATCACAAAATAAATCGATGCCTTTACGAATGAGCGATCGGATGGGCTTAATAATTTGCTCCGTTTTTCTGCTGCCGGTCATTACCCAAAGAAACGAGGGGGCAAATGCATGGGTTGGGTTCTTTTCAATAAGAACAATTCTATGAGTCTGCGGAAATTTTCTTCGGAGTTCATTGGCCGCTACAAGACCGCCCACGCCGCCGCCTAAAATTATGACTGTTTTGCTCAAGTTTCTCTCCCGGGTTATTGATTCAAAATCACTTGATGGCGCTGAATATTCTCCACTAGAACTTCTCTCATGAGCCGGCATGCTTTTGACACTTTAGCCGAAGAAAGTTTATAGTATACATTGATGCCTTTTTTCCGTTGTGCCAGCAATCCTTTATGCGCCATGATGGTAAGATGCTGCGATAAAGTGGATTTTAAACCCCCGATTTTTGATAGAATATCCCCGAAACTCAATTCATCCTCTTGTAATACTTCAATGATTTCGATACGAATCGGATGGCCCAACGCTTTACAAACGTCGGCATGCAATACATAAATACTTTTGTTTTTCATAATTCACCTGTTTATTAGTTCATAAGTTTATGAACTAATAAACACAAAATCAATGGTTTTTTAAAAATTTTTTCAGGTTAAAGACTAAAAAAGGGCGAAGATCATCTCTTCGCCCTCTTATCTTAAAACGCAGAATGGTCTACAATACGCTCTCGCCGGGAAACTCGTATTCGCCGTTGTAAGCGCGGATGCCCCATTCGAAGGCCTCTTCATTGATCGGAATCATCGCGCATTTATCTTTCAGCGCCTGACGGATCGCGGTAAGGAAAGTCTCTTTGGGGAAAATATCTGTTGCCGCATGCAGGGCGCCGAGAGCAACGATATTTTTTACCATGACCTTGCCGAGATCCATCGCGATCTGCGTAAACGGAATTCCGTAGATCATAGTTCCGTGATTAAATAGCGGTGGAGCTGTGATTATTGAACTGTCATAGAAAATAGTTCCGCCGTTTCGTACGTGAGGGCCGAATTTTGCCAAACTGGGCGCATTGAACGCGATGAGAATATTCGGATTCGGCGATGCCGGGGACAATACTTCCGTTTCCGCAACGTGCACATCCGCGTAGGATGTTCCTCCGCGCGATTCCGGGCCGTAACTCGGGATATGTGTTGCGTCGAATCCTTCATTGATTCCTGCGCGGGTGATGAGCATCGCCGCCGTCTGGGCGCCGTCGCCGCCGGAACCGGCCAACTTCAGCGAAATGTCGCTTGGCGAAATATGATGCGGGAACCCGGGACTGAATCGTTCTACTTTCTCACTCGTTCCACCGACCAGTTCCTGCAGTTTGTTGGGGTCAAAGTTCGGTTTGTTCAGTTTGAACCAAGGCTCGCGGGGCTCGTCTTTTTTAACTCCAAGAGGAAATACCGGGAGCATCTTATCGCGAACCCAAGTCTCTGCTTCCTGCGGCGTCATCTTTAAATGGGTTGGACATTCTGCCAGCACTTCTACGAATGAATATCCGCGCCCTTCAACCTGTAATTGAATGGCTTTTTTGATCGCCTTTTTTGCATGGTTGCGTTGCTTGTTGTCAAATAAAGCGACGCGTTCCACATACATCGGGCCGTCAATTTGGGCGATCATTTCCGCCATACGAAGCGGTTGTCCCATGATCCTGCTTCGGCCATGCGGCGAGGTTGCTGTTTTTTGTTCCATCAACGTAGTCGGAGCCAATTGCCCGCCGGTCATGCCATAGATCGCATTGTTAATAAAAATTACCGAGATGGGAATTCCTAACTGCGCCGACTGAATGATCTCTGCTAAACCGATCGACGCCAGATCGCCGTCGCCTTGATAGCTAATGACGATCGATTCCGGATTGGCAGTCTTATGCCCCAAAGCAACAGCCGGCGCACGTCCATGAGCGGCTTGTGTATTGCCGACGTCAAAATAATAGTACATGAATACGCTGCAGCCGACTGGCGAGACTAGTACCGTTCGGTTTTGAATTTCCAGTTCGTCTATAGTTTCCGCCAGATATTTATGCGCAAGGCCGTGGCCGCAGCCCGGGCAGTAATGCGTGGAGTTGGCCTTCAACCCTTCGCCGTGAGCATGACGCTCGAACTTTTCATAAAATATACTCGATTTCATGCTAACACCTCCTCTACCGAAATAACCTTTTCGATAATTTCTTTAAGTTGTGGCAATATGCCGCCGAAATGCCTTACATGGTCGATCGTCGGGCATTCCAGGTTGTGGTGGCTCAACGACAGGCGTAGTTCGTCTTCAAGCTGGCCGTTGCCCGCCTCTACCATGACGATCTGCTTTGTATGACTCAGAACGGGTTTCAACAGATCGATCGGGAACGGCCACAGCGTGATCGGGCGGAACAGGCCGACTTTCAATCCTTGTTTTCTTAATTCATTTACAGCGCCTTTCGCCATGCGCGCCGGTGTGTTGCAGGCCATTAAGATAATTTCTGCGTCGTCACAATGATACAGATCGGCACGCTGCTCGTTCTGTGTCATCTGACGGTATTTATTATTTATACGAATATTATTCTTTTCAAGATCCACTTCGTTGAGTTCGATCGAACAAATGAGATTGCCCCGATGCATCTCATCACCGTAAACAGCCCACTCAGGAATGCCCGGTTTGATCATCGCCTTCGGCAGATTCACTCTGCCGGTCATTTGCCCCATATATCCGTCGCCGATCATGATAACCGGATTGCGGTACTTGAATGTGAGTTCAAATGCCAAGATGGTCAGATCCAGCATTTCCTGCGGCGTGTACGGAGCGAGAACGATCGCGTGCGTATTGCCGTGGCCTAACCCGCGGCATACGAGTTTGATATCGGCCTGTTCCGGCGCAAGATTACCCAAGCCCGGCCCGCCCCGCATGATATTGACAAATACGCCGGGCAGCTCCGCGCCAATACTGTACGAAATGCCTTCAAGCATGAGGCTGAATCCCGGTGACGAGGTGAACGTCATACACGGAAGCCCTGCGCCGCTGCAGCCGTACATCATGTTCACCGTAGCAACCTCGCTCACCGCCTGGATAAATACGCCGTCAAGGTCGGGCAATAATTTTGCCATGAGTTCCGCGCCTTCCGTAGACGGCGTAATAGGATATCCGAAGAAATGACGGCAGCCCGCCAGTAGCGCACCAATCGCGGACGCATACGTACCTTTGGTCACCAGCGATTCCGTTTGAGCGAACGGGATAACTTCGCCGGGAATGGCAAATGGCTTTACCTTCGGCGTCGGCCGCGGGCCATTGAACGATTTCGGATCGGTTAATTCAAATTGGAATTCCGTTTCCTGCGGACGCAGGCCGTACGGTTCCGGGCAAGCGCTGATACACAGCCCGCATCCCGAACACTGATCAAGCTCAAGTTCGATCGGAATGAGGCCGGTCAGGGGATTCACTTCCTTGCCCATCGTGATACATCCCTTCGGACACGAATCTATGCACCGCCCGCAGCCCTTACAGTACTCGGGAAATACATACGGTTTTGGTCTGGATTTCATCTTGTTCTCCTTTTAGAAAGGATTACCGGTTACGAAAACAATAAATAAGTTAACAAATAAAAAATATTATTTAAGATTCAGACTGTTGTTTTTTATCTGCCTGTATTTCAAAATGTCATGAATGACCATAATTAGTACGTCTTGAACTTTCTTCTCCACTGCTTCGGATAAACCCTCGCCCGTTCCAAAATCCACACCGTCGATTCCATAGACAATAAGATCCGGTGTTTCCGATTTCAACGCTTTTGCGAGTTCAATCGCTTCGGCAATGCTAAAAGCATGGGTGGAATAATTAAAAAAATTAGCCGGGATCGTTTCGTTCTTAGGCTCCAGGCGATGAATCGTTCCCGGGATGTTATCAGAACAGACGGCATCGATCATGATTGCCATATCTGTCTCTTTCCAAACCTCCATCAGCGCAGCGCCCTCCCCGCTTTGTTCGATCACTCTCACATCCGGGAAATTCAATTTAGCCACTTCCCGCGCAACCATGACGCCGACGCTGTCGTCGCGGCGAAATGCATTGCCGATTCCGATGACCAAAATCTTGGAGGCTGTTTTCATGTTATGCTCTTTCAATTTCAAGTTTCAGAAAATGCGTCGCGCAGGAAATGCATGGATCATAATTACGAATCGCCTGCTCGCACTGCCATGTCAGTTTACCTTTATCCAAACCGATATTTTTTTCTACAAATTTTGTGAGATCGGCCTCAATCTGCTTCTGATTTTGAGATGTCGGCGGCACGATCTTCGCGTCGGTAATAACGCCTTCTGCATCGGTCGAATAACGATGATAACATATTCCGCGGGGCGCTTCGGTGCATCCATAACCGGTTCCGGCTTTCGGATGTAATTCCAATCGCGAGATTTCCGGCGGTTCATAATGTTGTATGATTCGTAGCGCTTCTTCGCAGGCATACACCGTTTCAATGCTGCGCGCAATGATGCTCTTAAACGGATTTTTGCATTCCGGCATGAAATGAACTTCCTTAGCGAGCGCTTTCGCGGTCGGCGTCAGTTGTTCAAAATTGAGATTAAATCTGGCTAGGGGCCCGACGTTATACGCGCCGCGCCGAATGATAATGCTGTGCAGCGCATTACTATGCGCCTCGTGAATTTCTTCAAAATTGCGTTCATAGTCGCGAATCTCAATATTTAACCCGCGATTGGAAATAAGTTTCCCGTCCAAGATCGCGTATTCATCCTCGCGGTGCAGAGCAACAAATTCATAATCCATTTCAAAATCAGGGAAGTCGAATCCGGCAACCCACTTGACAGTTTCAATAGACGCATCGCGCGCCCATTTTAACTTTTCCTCGAGCGGTTGCAATTCTTTCTTCGACGGCGCGCGGTAAAACCCGCCGACCGCCACATTCACCGGATGAATTTCCCTCCCGCCGACTGCCGTCATGATCTCATTGCCAATTTTTTTCAGTTCCAGACCGCGTTTAACTATATCCGGAAATTTACCGGCCATGTGGATGGCGCTCTCATACCCCAGAAAATCCGGCGCATGAAGCATATACACGTGCAATACATGACTTTCAATCCACTCGCCGCAGTAGATCAGCCGACGCAGGTCACGCAGCGCACCTTCGACCTTGATTCCCAGAATATTTTCCATAGCCTGCGAGGAACTCATTTGATAGGCTATCGGACAGATTCCGCAAATGCGCGCAGTAATGTCCGGCGCTTCGGTGTACTTACGTCCGCGCAGGAAGGCTTCAAAAAAACGCGGCGGCTCGAATATTTTAAATTGTACCTTCGTTATTTTTTTGTCTTTGATCTTGACGATAAGGCCGCCTTCGCCTTCGACCCTTGCCAGATAGTCCACTTTTATCGTTTTAGTATTCATACGCCTCGCTCTCCTTACGGCAGGCATCCGAGTAACAATTAAAAGCGCGGAACGATCTGACGATATCCGGATCGCTCACGGCAAGTTGGCTCCACCACTTGCTGAGAGAAGACATATTCGGCGTCTCCTTGGGGCCAAAACATCCGTAACAACCTCTGTGGTAAGAAGGACAAATGGCGCCGCACCCGGCTTGCGTAACCGGACCCAAGCACGGTATTTCTTTGGCAACCATCACACAGGTCGTTCCGCGCTGTTTACATTCCATACAAACGCTATGAGGAGGCGTATTAGGTTTACGCCCGTTCAAATAAGCGCTGATCACTTCAATGAGCTGCGGTTTGCTGATCGGACAACCCCGCACCTCGAAATCAACAAATACATGTTCGGAGATCGGCGTGGATTTTGAAAGCGTCTCAATATAATCCGGCCGTGCATAGACAATGTTTGTAAAATCTTTTACATTTTTGAAATTGCGCAGCGCTTGAATTCCACCCGCCGTCGCGCATGCACCGATGGAAATCAGCACATTCGAAATACGCCGTATGGCATGAATTCTCTCCGCGTCATGAGCTGTAGTGATGGAACCTTCGACCAAAGATACATCGTAAGGCCCTTTGACCACTTCGCGTGATGCTTCAGGAAAATTGGCAATGTCGATTCGTCCGATGAGCGTAAGTAACTCATCTTCACAATCCAAAAGACTAAGCTGACATCCGTCACACGAGGCAAATTTCCAAACCGCCAGTTTGGGTTTATTTTTTTTTGTCATATCATATCTCCCTCTGCATCAGAAGATCATGGATCGTATCATAGCGAAATACCGGGCCGTCCTTGCAAATGAAGACAGAACCCCATTGGCAGTGTCCGCAAAAACCGACCGCGCATTTCATGTTTCGCTCCATGGACATATAAATTTTATCCTTCAGGACGCCGCGGGTAATAAATTCCTGAACCGTAAATCGCATCATGATCTCGGGTCCGCATACCATGGCGATCGTTCGCGCCGGATCAAAATGCGCCTTCGATATTAGCGTGGTGACAACGCCGACATTGCCGCGCCAGGCGCCGCTGGCACGATCTACGGTGACCGCCACTTCCGCATCAAGCCGCGCCCGCCATTTTTCAAGTTCCTTCATGAATAGAATATCCTGAGGCGTGCGTGAACCGTACAATAAAATCACTTTTCCGTATTTTTCACGATGTGCAAGCACATGATAGATCACCGGCCTTAGCGGCGCCAATCCGATTCCGCCTGCAACTATGGCAACGTCATGGCCTGATGCCCGTAATACCGGCCAGTCGGTTCCGTAGGGACCGCGGATCCCGAGAATATCCCCTTTTTTCAGCTTGCGCATCGCCTTCGTGACGCTTCCCACCGCGCGGATCGTATGAATGATACTTGTTTTTTTCAACGGATCGCCGCTGATCGAAACGGGTATCTCACCCACGCCGAACAAATAGACCATATTAAATTGGCCGGGCTTGAAAGTAAACTCACCGCCGTCCAATGGTTTTAATTCAAAAGTAAAAGTATCGTGTGTTTCTTTTACTGCGCGGCTGATCTGAAACAGCCGCGGCAGCATTACATTCGGAACTTCTGCTATCATATATTACCAATCCGCTTTTGCTCCATACACATCCATTAACTGTAAACGGGTTGCCTGGAGGCGTGAAGAGAGAACCGTAAAGAAACGTTTGAGCAATTGATATCCCATTTCATGATTGTCTTCGCATTTTTTTCTCAAACATTCCCCATCCAAGGCTATCGCCCGTGTCGGTTCTACGACGCGCGCATCGAAGTGCCAGTAGTACGGCGGCACCAACCAGGACCAGCCAAGCACGTCGCCCGCTTCTAAAGTTTCGATGACCACATGACCCCGTCCGGGAACAAAAATCTCGACTGCAACTTTGCCCTGACGAATCAGATACACTTTTCTTGCTTCTTCGCTCTCGTGAAAAATAAACTGCTCGGTGTCATACCGAACGTTCGACGCGCAGCCGACGATAACAGGCAATAATTCATCCGGAAAGTCGGACAGGAATCCATGTTCTTTCAATACCGATTCTAGATTTTCCATTTTTTCTCCCGTTTAAGTAGTGCACTTACTTAAGTACGGTTAATGATTCTGTTTATTAAAAATAAATCGGAACTTCTCATGTCCGATATTCTAAAGTTCATCTTCTACGGCAACGTGCTTTTCTCCCTGCCGGATCGTTGCCGCTTCTTCCGTTAAATCAATTCCCACGGGGCACCACGTAATACAGCGGCCGCAGCCGGTGCATCCGAAGGAGCCGAACTGATCAACCCAATTAGATAACTTATGCGTCATCCATTGGCGGTAACGTGATTTAGCAGAATTGCGGATACTGCCGCCGTGGATGTATGAAAAACGAACCGTAAAGCAGGAATCCCATTTGCGCCAGCGCTCCGCATGATCGCCGCTCAGGTCTGTTACGTCCTCAACGTTGGTGCAAAAGCAGGTCGGACAAACCATGGTGCAATTAGCGCAGCTCAGACAGCGTTTTCCGATGCTGTCCCAGATGCGATTCTCCAGATTTCGGTTCAACATATGCTTCAAATCCGTCGTATCCAAAATTTTGGTAATTTGAGATTCTGTCTTCACAACAACTTGTTCTGCCTGTTGAACCTGCTCTTCGTTCGCCGACGTATTTGACACCTCGTGTAAAATTTCTACGCCGAGATCCGAGCCCGTCTCCGCAACGAAGAAATGATGTGTGCCGTCAATAATCTCCGTCAACGCAATGTCAAAATGATTGGCCGCTTTCGGGCCGGTATTCATCGACGCGCAGAAACAATTGTGCCCTGCCACGCTACAATTGACTGCAACAATAAAAGCGCGTTCTCTTTTTTGCACGTAAGCAGCATCCTGAAAATCTTTGCCATAAAAAACTTTGTCTTGTATCGCGATGGCATGCAGTTCACATGCTCGTACGCCGATAAATGCAAATTTCAACGGTTCCGTCTTATCTTCCTCAACGTCAAACTCTTTGCCGTTACGTTTTGCCGACCAGAATTTAACCGCCGGACTGTGCAGATAAGTCTTCCATGACGTCGGAGTGATAACGTAACCAAACCATGCATCATCATTTCGTTTTTTCAAACGATAGGTACCAGCGCCCTGCTCATCCGTCCATCCGACAGGCAGTTGATCGATCGATGAAATTTCATCGAGAATAATGGCTTGATCTTTTAAAGTAGGGCCGATCGTAGTGTAACCGTGTCGGAGTAAGACGTCAAAAAGTTTCTGTAGTTCTTTACTGTCAATAACGAGTTTGTCTTTACCGGGATTAAATTGCCGCATATCCGCTCCTCGCTGCACGAGGGCTTCAGTGAACGAAGAAATTGTACTTCAGCCTTTCATGCGCAGCTTTTGCTAATTCTTCTCTGAAACTGGGGTGAGCGATAGCGATCAGCGCTTCCGCTCTCTCTCTTAAATTTTTTCCATGTAAGTACGCGACGCCGAATTCCGTCACTACATAATGCACATCCGCCCGCGTGGTCACGACACCCGCGCCGGACTTTAGAATGGGGGCGATACGTGAGGTTTTTCCGCCTTGTGCAGTTGACGGCAACGCAATGACCGGCTTTCCGCCTTTGGCGTAGGCCGCGCCGCGAATAAAATCAACCTGTCCGCCGAAACCGGAAAATATTTTTGTCCCTATAGAATCGGAACATACTTGCCCGGTCAAATCTACTTCGATGGCGGAATTCACCGCAACTATATTCTCATTACGTGAAATGATAAAAGGATCGTTAGTGTAATCCGATGGATGAAACTCGAACATCGGGTTATTGTGTATATAATCGTAAAGAGCACGGCTTCCGAGCGCAAACGTTCCAACAACTTTGCCGGGATGTAATGTCTTTTGCGAACCGTTGATAATGCCCGATTCGATAGCCTGCATCACGCCGTCAGAAACCATTTCCGTGTGAATGCCCAGATTTTTCCGGTCATACAAGAATGATAAAACGGAATCGGGAATTCCTCCGATGCCTAATTGCAGCGTGGTGCCGTCGTCAACCAACTGCGCTACATGCTGTCCGATCCTCCGTTCAATGTCGGTAGGCTGCGCTCTCTCGAGTTCCGGTATATCTTCAGAAACCTCAACGATCTTGGTTACTTTTGAAACGTGAATGAAACAATCGCCTAAAGTTCGCGGCATTTTTTCATTCGCCTGCGCCAGAATAATTTTTGCTGCTTTCAATGCCGCCATGGTCGCCAATGTTTCCACGCCTAAACTCATAAAACCATGTTCGTCCGGAAGGGTGGTTTGAATGATCGCCACATCTAAATGTTTTTGACCGGATGAAAAAAGCCATGGAATTTCATGAAGAAAGACGGGAATGTAATCTGCGCGGCCGTCATTAACCGCTTCGCGGTCTGCCGGGCCCACGAACAGCGAGTTGTGTCTGAAGTGCCCCGCCATTTCCGGTTTCGACAACGGATCATTACCGATCAGTAAAACATGCGTCACTTCGACATCGGTGAGTTCGTCCTTACGATCGGCAAGAGCGTTTAGCAAAACGTACGAAGTTGCCGCATTGCCGCTTGTAAATATCTTATCGCCGGGCTTGATAATTGAAACGGCTTCCTGCGCTGTCGTACTTTTCCTCTTAAATTCTTCAGTCCATTTCATTCCAATTACTCTCCGGTTATTATTTTATTTAAAATAGTTCTAAATCGTTTTCTTACCTGCCTTAATGTAATATAAATAAACGCAAAGTGTTAAGACATGGGTCAGGTTTAAACATGATTTTTATCAGGAAATGGACGTATTAAATGACAAAAAAGAGGGTTGGATGGGCATTTAGAAGAAAATAGTGTAGAAATATGCTACAAGGCTGGAAAAAGGGGGTTTTTCTTACTCAATCTGAAAAAAAATGCAGAGCTTATACAGGAATGTTAAGAAAATAGAAATATATAGATCAAATCTTATGCTTTTGCCAATATCAGTTTGAGTGTAAATTTCTTCTTCTCACGAACGACCTCCAAATTCACCGAATCCCCTATCCGAAGATCATCACCCAATATGATCTTACGGAAGTCATATTCATTATTCACATTTTGTCCGTTGATTCTTGTGATCACATCGCTTACACGCAACCCTGCCGACTCGGCCGGGCCTGCTTTCTCCACTTCAGAAACAACGAGTCCTTTCACTTCATCAAGACCCAGGTATTTGGCGATCATACGATCCACGGACTGATATTTAAATCCCATAGTAAAAGATCGATCCACCATACCCTTTTGTTTTAGTTCGGGAAGAATCTTTGCAACACGATTAATTGGAATGGCAAAACCGATCCCGATATTGGTCTTGGCGGCGCCGCTTCCGCTGTAGATGAACGTATTAATGCCAACCACTTCTCCGGCGGAATTTACCAAAGGGCCACCGCTGTTGCCGCCGTTTATCGCCGCATCGGTCTGAATCATGTTTTGATAGGAGTGGTTGCCGTCGATCAGCCCAAAATCACGTTTGGTTGCGCTGATTACTCCAACAGTCACGGTCGGTTGATTATTGATATCAAACAGCCCGAACGGATTTCCCAACGCGATCGCCCATTCGCCGATGATCAGATCTTCCGAATCGGCAAAGGTGATATATTTTAATTTGCGGTCCGGCGTGATCTTCAAAACGGCAACGTCCACGGTTTTGTCCATACCGATGATTTTCGCGGGATATTTCGAGCCGTCAGTCAATGTTACGATTACCTCAACCGCGCCATTCACCACGTGCTCATTGGTCAAAATATACCCGTCATCCGAAATAAGAAACCCGGAACCGAGCCCTTTAACTTTGTCGTAATATTTTTGTTTTGGAAAAAACTGGCTGAAAAATTCGTCGTTAATGAATGGATTAGAATACGTGTATTCCTGAATTGAAACCACATTAATTCCAACGATGGCCGGAACAACTTTTTTAATGGCGCGCGTCAGCGCATTTTGCCGGGATGACAGGATATCATCTTGCGCTAGTAAAGATGATAGTGAGACAAAAATAATCAGGGATATTCCAAATATTCTATGCATGTTAATACCGCTTTATGATATAATTTTTCATTTAATTACGCCAGGCGAAGCTAAAAGTTACAAATCCCTGCACAAAATAGTGCAGGGATCGTAATATTCCAGTTTTCTAAAATAAGGCGCTTATTGAACCCATGTAGTGGTATCCCGCAAATCTCGCAAATTTACGCAAATAAAACTTCTGTGTGAGTCTGCGAAATTAGCGGAAAATGTATTCATAGTGTATTCCTTGCAATCCACCTATGATACAATTTCAAGTTACGACGAATTTATTTCCCCTTATTCATTTTTTCCCAATCTTCTAAAAATTTCTTCAGACCGAGATCCGTCAAAGGATGATGAATCAACTGTTCGATCACTTTGAGGGGCATCGTGCATACATGCGCGCCGATCTGGCAAGCTTCCACCACGTGCATGGGATGGCGCACGCTCGCAACCAGCACTTGGGTTTTATAACCGTAGTTATCATACATATTACATATCTCATCAATCAATTGCATTCCGTTGGTGCTGATGTCGTCGAGACGGCCAACAAACGGGCTAACAAAGGTTGCGCCTGCTTTAGCGGCAAGCAACGCTTGATTTGGCGAAAAACACAATGTCACATTGGTCTTAATTCCTTCGGAAGTAAAAATCTTACAAGCCTGCAAACCGGCCTTGATCAATGGAAGTTTCACTGTGATATTCTTATGAAGCTTAGCAAGTTCATGCCCTTCCTTTAGCATGCCGTCCAGATCCGTACTCACCACTTCCGCAGAGATCGGACCGTCAACCACTTTACATATTTCTTTGAGTAATTCGACGAAGTTGACATTTTTTTCTCTCGCAACAAGCGACGGGTTCGTAGTTACGCCGTCCAAAACGCCTAATGACGCTGCCTCCTTGATTTCATCCAAATTTGCCGTGTCGATGAAAAATTTCATGGGTTCTCCTTTATTATAAAAGTTGAGTAAAAAATGTGGACGTTTTTGATAGTGTCAAAATTACACGAAAGTCATATGTAATGCAAGGGAATCTTTAATCTTCATAATTACATTTGATAATGAATCAAAAAAAATTGTATCTTATTTTTAATTACAATTAACCTCTGAATCTTCAAACTCTGATGTGATCTTCGCTATGAAACAAAACCTGGCGCAATTTAAACTCGTATCCGATTTTGTTCTGCAGGGCGATCAAAAAGCCGCTGTCGCGCAATTGATCGATGGAATTCATCGCGGCGCTAAGTATCAAACTCTGCTCGGCGTTACAGGTTCGGGAAAGACCTATACGATGGCTAATGTGATCGAGCAGATCGGTAAACCAACCTTGCTGTTGTCACACAATAAAACGCTGGCAGCGCAGTTATACGGCGAACTTAAACAGTTTTTCCCTGAAAATGCAGTCGAATATTTTATCAGTTACTACGATTATTATCAGCCCGAAGCTTATGTTCCATCCAGCGATACCTTCATCGAAAAAGACATGTCGATCAATGATGAGATCGAAAAATTGCGTTTGCGCGCTACGAGTTCTCTCCTCGAACGCCGGGATGTGATCATCGTGGCATCGGTCAGTTGTATCTACGGTATCGGCTCTCCTCAGGATTATAAGGATCTATATGTGTTTGTCGAAAAAGGCCAGCAGATCGAACGTAATACGATTCTCGAACGTCTCGTGGCTATGCAGTACAACCGCAACGATATGGATTTTAAACGAAGCACATTTCGCGTGCGCGGGGATGTGATCGATGTGTATCCGGCGTATGAAGATTATTTTGTTCGTATTGAAATGTTCGGCAATGAGATCGACCAGATTACCTATCTGGAGCCGGTTTCCAATAAGGTCATTCGTAAACCGCAGACGGCGGTTATTTTTCCGGCTACGCATTTTGTTACAACCGAGGCCAAAATGCATCAAGGCATACTGCGAATTCAAAAAGAACTGGAAGAGCGTTTGGCGCTATTCCGTTCGCAGGGAAAATTGCTCGAAGCGCAGCGCATCGAACAGCGAACAAAATACGACATAGAGATGATGCTGGAATTGGGTTATTGTTCCGGCATCGAAAATTACTCACGCCACATCGACGGACGCGGCGAAGGCGAGCGGCCGCATTGCCTAATGGATTATTTCCCGAAGGATTTTCTGATGATCATCGACGAATCGCACGTAACGCTTCCGCAGGTTCGCGCCATGTATAACGGCGACCGCGCGCGTAAAACAACGCTGGTCGATTACGGATTTCGTCTCCCGTCGGCCCTGGATAATCGTCCGTTGAAATTCGAAGAATTCGAAAAAATGTTAAGTCAGGTTGTTTTTGTCAGCGCGACGCCTTCGGCATTTGAACTCGAAAAAAGTGAAGGCGTTATTATCGAACAAATTATTCGCCCGACCGGCCTGCTCGACCCCATTATCGAAGTGCGTCCGGTCAAAAATCAAATTGACGATCTGATCCATGAGATCCGCGAATGCGCTGCGAAATCGGAACGTGTGCTCGTGACTACTTTAACCAAACGCATGGCGGAAGACCTGACGGAATATCTTTCAAATTTGAAGATTCGCGTCCGTTATATGCACTCGGAAATCGACTCGCTGGAGCGTGTAAATATTCTGCGCGATCTCCGTCTGCATGCGTTTGATGTGCTCGTGGGGATCAATCTTCTTCGTGAGGGTTTGGATCTGCCCGAAGTATCGCTCGTAGCCATTATCGATGCCGACAAAGAAGGTTTCCTGCGAAGCGAAAGATCGCTCATGCAAACAGCCGGGCGCGCAGCAAGGCATGTTAACGGCAAAGTTATATTCTATGCGGACAAAATTACCGATTCGATGAAAGCGGTCATCGATGAAACGAACCGACGCCGTGAACTTCAGATCGGACATAATGTCGAACATAATATTACGCCGACGAGTATTTCAAAAACCCGGGAAGAGATCATGCGGGCAACATCCGTTGCCGACTATTTCCTTTATAATGAAGAGCAGGAGCAGAACAGATTGGCGGCAGAAAAATTGCCCGATTATGACGCTATGTTGTCAGGGGAGGACAAAAAAACTCTTATTCAGAAATTAAAAGCAGAAATGCTCGACGCGGTAAAAAAGTTGGAGTTCGAACGCGCAGCTAATTTGAGAGATCAGATCGCAAGGATAGAATCTTAGAGCTTTTGAAACCGCCATTTTTCTTGCGATTATATAATGTGTTGGCTATATTTTCAACCGTATGACAATAATGAATGTCCCGATAACTTTGTTCTTTCTCAGTTTTGTTTTGTTGTCCGGTTGCGGCGGATGCGGTAAAAACGAAAAGCTTGAAAAGGCGGCGCCATTATTCCAAAAAGGTTTGTCGCTAGAGCGCGACGGACAATATTCTTCCGCGGCGGAACAGTATCAACTAGCCATTGCAGCCTATCCGGAATATCGCGATGCCTTTTTTCAAATGGGAAATTTATACGAAAAAATGGGTTTAGCGGATAAAGCGCGCGATGAATATAGGAAGGTTATTGAACTGGATCCCGACTACCCGCAGGTTTATAATAATCTCGGCAATGTCTCCGGGCAACTTGGCGAACTGGATGCCGCCATTACCGCCTACGAAAAGGCCGTTGAACTGGATAAATCATTGGCGAGCGCGCATTATAATTTAGGCCAGGCGTACGTCTTGAAACGTGATTTTTCGAAAGCGGAAATGGAATTGAAATATGCCTATGAACTTGTTCCGCACGACTCGAAATACGCTCTCGCTCTTGGAATGCTCTATGCCACGCAGCAGAAATTGAGCGATGCCATGGTCTATCTGCAACGATCCGTTACTATTGACAGCACCAATGCGCAGGCTTATTATCAACTGGCAATGGCTTATAAAAATAATAAACAATACGACGAGGCCGCTAAGTTTCTTGAAAAATATTTGACGTTGATAACTGATTTTCAGGAACAAAACATCATACGCGGAAAAATTAGAGAAATTAATCTGCTCAAAGCGCGTGAGAAACTCGCTAATTCTCAAAAACGGGGCGTCATTATGCCGTAATATTGATTATTTTTCATTTACTTGTTAACAAAAAAAGCATGTATAACTAATTTGATATGGATTCATGAAACCTGCAACGCCTTCTTACGAAAACGCAACTGTAGAATCGGATCAAAGGATCATTGAACGCATCCGCCTGGGAGATGAAAAAGCGCTGGCCGAACTTTATCGAAACAACATCGTGATGGTTCGGAAATATGTCATGGACAACAGCGGACGCGACGACGACGCGAAGGATATGCTTCAGGATGCTCTGGTCGTTCTTTGGGAAAATGTAATGCACGGCGACTTTGACCTGACTTCAAAGATCAGCACCTATATTTATTCCGTAGTTAGGAATAAATGGCTGCGCGAGATCAATAAGCGGAAGGTCGGCAAAATCACTTCACTCGACAATTATGAAGTGGTGGAGGAACGTATCGATGCCCTGCGAAATATAATCCATAAGGAGGAATACCGGGTTATCCTCAAATGCATAGATCAAATGGGCGCAACCTGTAAGAAAGTTCTGACGATGTTTTATCTTGAAGAAAAAGGAATGGAAGAGATTGCCCGCGTTTTACACTTCAACAATACCGACGTTGCAAAAGCAAAGAAATGGCAGTGTAAAAAAGAACTCGAAAAAATTGTAAAAAAGCAATTCAAATAAGAACCAATTACCCTAAATAAGAATTTATAACGAAAAGATTTTCATGTTAACTGTAGAAGAAAGAAAATGGATTGAAGAAAATGATATCTTAGACCGATATGTTTTTGGCCGCCTCACGGAAGAGGAAGCTGCAAGATTCCAATTTCTGCTTGATCGCGATCCGTCATTTCTGGAAGAAATGGAATTCAATACCGCGATCATTGCCGCCATTCGTCATAAAGGCCGTTTGGACTTGAAACAGCGACTGCAGGAGGCTTTGAAAGAAGAAAGCGGCATGGAACTCCATGTATCCCAACATACCCCTGAATCACGACGAACTTTGCCTCTCTTAGTGAAGATCGCGGCTGCTCTTATTGCGCTGGTAGGCGGCTCCGTGATTACTTATCAACTTTTTTTCAATAAACCGGTCGAAGTTCCAATGGCTGAAAAAGAAATAAATGTTAAACGTGCGCCGGAGAAGATCGAAACACCGAAAGATGAACTGAAAGAACAAATCGCGCCGGACAAATCAAAAAAAGTAGCCGCCAAGAAAAGCACTTCCAAACAAAAGAGTGAAGAAAAACCGATGATCGCCGCAACTCCGCCGGAAAATCTGATGCAGAAACATAATCAAAAGTTTCGTGTGGAATCTTACATGATGCCGAAACCGAACGAGGTCAAAGCAACTTTGGTGAATACGGATCTAAAAACAGAACAGGAAACCATTATCTTGTTCAAGAATCCAACCGATCTCGTAGCTGTCAATATCAAGGAAGCTCATTCGGAAGAGAATGGCAAATTACTATGGTTCTTTGTTCTTTACGATAATCAGATTTTGAACGTGTATGTGGACAATTCCAAGTATCTGGCCTTATTCAAGAACGCTAAGCTGACCGCATCCGCTTCATCCCTTCAAATCGAAACAAAAGATGCGTCGTATCTCGTTGATCTTAAATCGGCTGACAAATTTAGAAAAGCAGTTATCAAACCTTAATGAAAAACATAAAGAAGCCGGGAGGAATCATACTTCTCGGCGGCAAGTCAAAAAGAATGGGAACAGACAAGTATCTGCTCCCATTTTTTAATTTAACTTTGGTCGAAAGACTCATCGCGGAACTTGAGAAAGCAGTACAAGAAGTAATTCTCATTACCAATGAACCGGAGAAATTAAACTTTCTGCCTCATAAAAAGTATCCAGATCACTATACAATTCCATGCGCTTTAACCGGTTTGCATGCGGGACTAAAGAATTCAAAATGTGAATTAAATTTCGTTTTGGCATGCGATCTCCCTTTATTTGACTCGAGAATGATTCCTTACTTAACCGAGCAATTGAGCAATGCGACCGTTGCCGTCCCAAAAACGTCAAAGGGATTTGAAGCGCTTTGCGCCGTGTATTCCAAAAAGAATCTGGCGGAAATTGAAAAGATGTTTTACGAAAAAAACTACGCTATTCATGATTTATTTGACAGGATTCCCACGGCAGTAGTTGCGGCTGATAAAATCGAAGCGCTTACACACCGGCATGTGTTTTTCAACATGAATACGCCTGCAGAATATGAAGAGGCTCAAAAAATATATGGAACCTTAAAGAAAAAGAGCTGACCCTTTCAGAGTATCAACTCTTTCTGATTTCAAATAGATACAATTACTACCGTATTTTGAATCCTACGCCTACATTAGCCGCCTTGTATTTTCCCAAATCAATATCCGCATTTAGATACATCAGGAGAAGGTTAATAGAAACGCCTCCATAGATTCTGGATTTATTTACGCCGTCGGCGCTGAATTTAACTTGTGCGCCGCCGTTCTGATCATATTTGATATCCATAGACGATGATTCGACAGCAAAGCCCCCGTAAAAATTGAATAAAAGCAAACTTTTGCTTGCGATGAGATGATATGAAGATGCGTTTGCGGAGAGATAACTGCCCACATCAACGCTCTGATAAGTAAAACCGGCTGCAATATCGAGAGGCAAAGGCACCGGAATCCATTGATTCAGATTATGTTTAACTCCAAATCCCAACATGCTCACTTTACCCATATCGCCTGCCTTAACCTTAGGCATAAACCTGACGATAACATCGGTCTTAAATGGAACTCCAACGACAAGCTGCGGCGCCACAAATGGAATAGAATTTATCCCCACTCCTGGAGGTATTACCGTTCCTCCGTAATTCGCTCCACGATCCTTATCACCAATGACCGTGGGCGCTGGCACCGGAGTGTACCCGGGAACAACCGGGGTATATTCTTTATCCTTGTTTGGCGCCATTGCAACCATTGCAACCACTCCAAATTCAAAACCCAAAACACTGTGTGTCTTGGCGGAATGAAAAAAACCGCTACTCATGTTCATTCCCACGCCGTTCACCAATGGCTGAATATACATTTTTCCATTGGTCTCATCCAATTCCTTAAGATTATCCAGTACTTTGCCTTGCGCATTTACGCTTGCAGTAAGAAATGCCAGCATCGTGACGAACTTCATCATTTTGAAAATGCTCATGTTCCTTCTCTCCTTAAATTTATTAGACTAGTGAAACCTGTATAAATATAATCAATAGGTGTGCTGTTTGCAATCTTCTAATCACGCTTTAGTTTAAGGTTTAATGTTAAATGTGTAATAATCGAACGCTAAAGACGAATTGAGAATACGGCATCATTGGTCCAATGTCTCCATTTCTTCTTCAAGTAATTGACGCTGATACATATCGGCATATACCCCGCCAAGTGACACCAGTTCCTCATGCGTGCCTTGTTCGATAATTTCCCCATCGGATAACGTGATGATCATATCGGCATATTTTACCGTTTGTATACGGTGACTCACGATCAGACAAGTGCGATTTTGCATCAGTTGTCGGAGATGGGATAAAATTTCGTCTTCGGTTCGCGTGTCCACACTCGACAGCGAATCATCGAGAATCAGTATTTTGGGATCGCACATTACGGCACGCGCAATAGCCAATCGCTGCTTCTGTCCGCCGGAGAGCGTTATGCCGCGCTCCCCGATGATCGTTTCGTATTTTTCGGGAAACTCCTCGATATTTGACCGTAACTGAGCAACCTCGGTCGCATGTTCAACCTGATTCATAACGGATTCATCGACGCCAAAAATCACATTATTCAGTATACTGTCTGAAAAAAGAAAATTGTCCTGTGGAACCATGCCGATATGACCGCGTAAGGTGGCGAGGGGAATCCGGTGTATTTCAATGCCATCGATAAATAGAGAATCTTTTGGAACTTCGAAGAGCCGCGGTATAAGGTTAACCAATGTGCTTTTTCCCGAACCCGTTTGGCCGACGACACCGACTATCGTTCCAGGCTCAATACTTAGATTGATATTTTTCAAAACCGTTCGTTGATCTTGATATGAAAAATTCATATTCCTGAATTCTATCTTACCTCTGAGTTTGGTCACGTGACTGACACCGGAATCGTCTTTGATTTTTGGCTGCGTTTCCAAAATCGCATTCATCCGAATCATCGAAGCGGACCCGCGTTGAAAAATACTCAACACCCAGCCCAGCGCAATGATCGGCCAGATCAACATCGCAAGATAAAAATTGAATGCAGCAAAGTGCCCGATAGTTATCTCCTGCAGCGCAATGAGCCTTCCACCAAACCACAGCAGCGTGGCTACGCTGAGCCCGATGGTCAGTATGACGCTTGACATCATGATCCCTCGCACCCTCACCATGTCCATATTCAACATTACGTATTCTTCACTCAACGAGCGAAACCGGCTGATCTCAAACATTTCCCTGACGTAAGATTTTATCACGCGAATACCGGAGAAGTTTTCCTGCGCCAACGAGCTGATATCGGATAATTTTTCCTGAACTTTCTGCGAACGAACGTGAATAAGTTTTGACAACCGGTTAATCGCAAAGGAAAGAACCAATAAAGGAATAAATACCGCTAACGTAAGCTTTGGGCTGATTTGAATCATAAGTGGAACGACAAAAACAAAAGATACGATCGTATTTGCCGTGTACATGATGCCGGGTCCGAGCACGTCGCGCACGTTGCTCAAATCGCTGATCATACGGTTCATCAAATCGCCGGTTTGAGTATTTTGGAAAAACTGAACATGAAGCTTCTGCAAATGTTTGAAAAAATCCCCGCGCAGATCGTATTCGATTTTCCGTGATGCAACGATAAGCGTTTGACGCATAGCGTATAAAAACACCGCATGCATCAATTCCATGATCACAAATAAGAAAATGTATAAAAAAAGAATTCGAACTCCCCAGTGATCAGATAAAAAAACGGCCAATTGGGCATAGACCGTTTTTTCTGCGCCCGGGATAGGCGGACGAAGCGCGTCAATAGCCTCATTCATGAAGGGCACGCTATGGGATTGGAAAAAATTCTTGAAAACGACAAAAATGAAGCCGAGAATGAAATAATATTTGTACTTTATAAAATAGGGCTTAAGCCGATTAAACATTCCGTGTCCTCAGTTCAATAAATATAATCTGTTTTCCGTAATGTATTGCTCAACTTTTTCCGGAACCATGCCGCCAATAAATTCGCCATGTGCTACGCGTGACCGGATATCGGATGAAGAGATTGAAACCAACGGCACTTCCAAAAAAACCGACCTGTCCAGAAATCGTGTTTCTGTCCGAGAAGCATCGGTATAGGATCGCGGGAACACAATGAATTGCGTCATCCCGAGCAGTCTGTCAGGATCTTTCCACGTCTGCAATGCTGCTAGCGAATCGGATCCGATGATGAGGTATATTTCCGAATCGGCGTATTTTTTTTTTAACTCATCCAAAGTCTTAACCGTGTAGGAAATGCCGCCCAACTTATGCTCAATATCATTGGATATAAAATGCGGATGGCCGGAAATAGCAAGATTCAGCATATTCCAACGGTGTTCGAATGAAATAATATTTTGATGAGGCTTATGCGGTGGATTTGCGGAGGGAATAAAAATAACCTGATCTATATCCGTTTTCTCCAAAACCGTTTCGGCAATGAAAAGATGCCCGTGATGAATCGGATTAAATGTTCCACCGAAAATGCCAAGTTTTGTCATGTCATCCCATTCATCATATGTTCTCAAAGGACTACGTTTTTTTCTTATTTTTTTCTTTTTCTTCTTTCTCTTTTATCTTATTCAACAAATTTCCGGCCTCCGTTACCAACTTTTTTTCCTGAGGATAATCGCTGATAAATTTGTTTAATATCAATGTCGCTTTTTGAAATTCGCCGATCTTAAAATTGCAATATCCTTTCCAGAATCTGGCCTGGCCGGCAAACGGTGAGTCATAATAGTCAATGATAACCTGATCGTAATACACGATAGCGGCTTCAAATTCACTGATTTTCCGGTAAATATTAGCGCTCTCAAAATGTTTTTTCGCCAGTTTCAGCTTGATCGTCGTATAGATCGAGTCGACCTCAGATTTCTTTTCACTCTTAGGATACAAATCCACAAAGTTTTGAACGGCCTCAACGGCTTCATAAGTAAATTTCTGGTCCAGAGCATACCCAGGAGACAATTCATTATAACAGATCACCAAATGATACATGGCGCGTTCAACAAATTCGCTGCGGGAGAAACTGGATACTAAACGGTCGTATTCGGAACTGGCAGATACATAATCCTTCTGGCGAAAGTAACATTCGGCCAAATAATATTGCGCATCATCGGCAATATCGGATCCGCTGAACTTATAAGTAATGAGTGAAAATTCATCCGCTGCTTTAACATAACTCTTCTTGTTAAAAAACTTCATCGCATACTCAAAATGCTCGCGCGACGTCATGTACTGCGTCACGTTTTTCTTACTGCAGGACATAAAAAGCAAACTGCATATGATTGTCAAAATAAACGAGAAAACTATTTTCCGGTACATAGGTTCCTTTATTTTTAAATTACTTTTTACCATAACTTTCACATCAAGCCGTAACTGCATCGTTGCAGGCCAGGACTGCTACTGTTGTATGAGCGAGTATATCAGTTTCCTGCTTTCGTCAACTCAAATGTATGTTTGAGAAAAATTTTGAATTTATCGGAATTAGCGAGGCGATCGTATTCTATTTTTACAATCGTCGACGGTTTCCTGTTCGTTGTAATCTGAAATTCCAAGCGCTTTAACTGGTCGTAATAACGATTTTGAAGCGTGTCAATATACGTTCTGTACTTGGCTTCATTTTTTTTGTCGGCCTTGAGCTGCTGGACCAGGCTGTCGACCACCGTACACGTTTTATCGATGTTATTGGACAATTCGGCCTTGAGGCTGTCCAGCGCGCTCTTATAGACTGCCCATTCTTTGGATACACTCGCGTCGGCATATTTCAAGGCTTTGGAAACGTATGTCTGGAAACGTTCGTCATTCATCAGATTTAAAAACTCCGAACGTACCAAAGGCGCCGATTTTTTTCCGCCTTCCAGACTGTCTTTATTATCCGTGATAGCAAAATAATCGTCGTCGCGAAGCTTCGTAATGACTTCCTCGTGCGTTGGATCTTTATCATCCGCCAATGCGCTTATCAACTTTCCAAAAAAACGGTGGTATTCTTCAATCAGCGGAACGACTTCCCGTTTTGCACGGATCTGCGTGTTTTCAAAATGCCGCCAGCCGATCGCATCCTGAATCAGCGCGAGGATCAGGTTGAGCGAACGCTGCAAATGACGCGGATATTCCGGACGATCCAGACGACGCGTTACGAGATAGGTTGAATAATTTTTTATATCCAACAGCGTTTCTTCAAAATTATCCTCTTCTTCCGCTTTGGTCAAGACCGATTCCGGTATGATATTTTTTTCAACCGCATCTTTTTCTATCATTTTGATCGAATCCATCTTGAACAACGCCTTGACTTTGGACTCAACATACTGGGCATTGAAATTATCTCCATCGCCCTGGCCCCGCGTAATTGTACCGGCTTTGACATAATCGCCGATGGCTATACTCAGCTCAATTTCGTTGATCAGATCCAATATTTTGAATACACCCTGCTGATCGAGCGCAATGTTTTCAGAATCAATTACCGCTTCCACCTGATTCATTGTCATAAAAGCGCGTTCGGCCTTGTTAAAAAAACCAAGTCGTTTACGTATCTCGTTTAATTCGCCGATTTTGCGACTTAATTCATATTCATCGATGTTCATATCCTTGGTCAATTTGGTCGAGTCGAGGCTGATGTGGTCGCTGGTCATTTGCAGCAGATCTATATTAATATCAAACCGGCTCATCAGGCGTGCCGACAGGTACCGTGATGCAAGCGCCGCTTTCTTAATATCAGGATCCTCCTCTTTCATTACCGCTTTGTCAATACATGGCAGTTCTTGTTTAAAATATTCTACAACACGCTGTTTTTCGTTTTTTTGTGTATCCAATTCACCGATGAGTTCCACGAATTCGTATACCTCTTTGATCTGAAAACCCTTTACTTTAAAAATCATCGACGTAAGGTATTGCGTTTCCTGCGCGATCTCGGTCAATTTGCCGGATTCATGCAAAGATTCATCCGGGTTATCAAGACGGCGCGCAAAAGAGATAGCGGCAATAGTTTGGTCGGCTATATTATCTGCAGCGAGAGTTTTCCGAATGGCGTCTTTGATCTCCACATCAAGCGGCGCAAAATTATCCTGAACCAATTTTTCTTCGTATTGTTCCAGCGCCACATCCACTTCCAATTCGTTGATCAACTGCAGCCATTCCAGCTTTTCAGTCTTGGAACCAAGTTCGATATTCAGCTCTCCCGACAGCGTGTCTTCAATAATATGATCGAGAATTCTGAACTGGCGGCGAATGTTGTTGGATTGCCCCAGACGGTTGATAATTATACCTTCCAGCGTCTCGTTGGGATACCCGTATTCGGCAAGCCGCATCTGCAATTTTGACAAAAGATATATATTGATCATATCCTTCATCGTTATCGACTCGCTCTTTCGCATCGTTTCATCGCGTTTCATGGCTTCCGCGAGCAGATTGACGATAAAAACACTTTTCATTTGTTCGTCGTTATTCAGTTCCATTTTATCAATGATCTGGATCAATTTGCATAACGTCTCCGTATCGCGAATCTTTTTTTCAAAAAGGTCTTTGAGTTCTTTAGATCGGCCGGATTTATCCGACCCGCCGCCGTCGGAAGCCGCTTTCTCAAGAATAATCGTGATGATTGCGTTTTCGACGGAACTATGATACAGTTCATTCAATTTGCCTTCAAATATCGGCGTTCCGAAATTCGAGGACTTATTAACAAGGAGGGACAACAGCATATTGATTACCGGCTCCGGAACGATTTTCTGTCCCAACATAACTTCCATTTTTGTAAGCGCGGCGATATCCTCGAGTTTGCTGACCAGTATGGTCTTTCCGCTCTTCGTCTTTTTGAGAATTTCTTCTTCGATCTTCTGAATGACGACGAGAAGTTCCGATTCTGAAAATGAAGCAATTTTAGACTGGAATTGCGTTACATGTTCCGGCATCAGCTTTCCCGGGAAAGCTGAGGATTGAACCAACGCCATAATTTTATCCAGGGCTATTTTCTGGTCATTATCGACTATCGGCGTACTGCGTGTGGCCATACGTTACCTGCAACGTAATGAACGTTATAAAATAACAACTTGACGAAAAATGTAACATAATCGGACGATCATATCAAGCAAATTAAATTGATTCACACTTGACTTTTCATGGCCGTTTGAATACTTTTGCACATTGATCATGACACCATCCGACCTCACAGCGCCATAATCCATGAATGCCATTTCATCTTTTGAAATAACTGTATTCTTTGCTCTTATATTTTTGTCCGGAATATTTTCCAGCATGGAAACAGCCATGCATTCACTTAGTGCCGTTTCTATAAAAGAAATACTGACCCGCGGCGGAACCCGTGCAAAACTCCTGGGTATTTGGTCGTCAAATCAGAATAAGTTTTTAACTACGATCTATGTCGGGAATAATATTTTAAATGTCGGCGCATCGGTGTTAGCCTCAAGCATAACGATTGATATCGCCAGATATCACGGATATCATGAGCCGTACGCCCTTGCCGCGGCGACCGGCGTTATCACGTTTATCCTGCTGCTTTTTGGAGAGGTAATACCCAAAGCTATCGCCCACCATCGCGCGGAAAAAGTTTTTCTCGTTCTCGCAGCGCCGGTCAATATAGCCCTGATTCTATTGCGTCCGTTAAGCGCCTTTTTTGTATGGATTTCGCGCATTATTATCAATGCATTCGGCGGAGCAGAGCAGGTGCGTAGCCTGGGCGTTACCGAAGACGAGATCAAGGCTATCATCGAAGCCGGTGAAATGGACGGCGCCATTGCGGAAGAAGAAAAGGACATGATTCACAGCGTGATTGAATTCGGCGACACGATCGTCAAGGAAATCATGGTACCGCGCGTTGATATGGTTTGTGTGGAAGTCGAAACTTCGATGGAGGAAATCCTGGAAATCATGGCATCCGAAAAACTCTCGCGACTGCCGGTGTATGAAAAGACTGTCGATACCGTTGTAGGAGTTTTACATATCAAGAACATCATGAACGCCTGGCGAAAAAATATTCAGGACATGTCCGCTATTGAATTTATTTCACTCCCCTATTTCGTTCCGGAGACCAAGAAAGTTGCCGAATTATTGAAAGAGTTTAAGACCAACCGGATGCAAATGGCGATCGTAGTGGATGAATACGGCGGTACGGAAGGCCTGGTTACCATGGAAGATCTGGTTGAGGAAATAGTAGGCGAGATCAAAGATGAATACGACGACAGTTCACCCATGATCAAAAAACAGGATGACGGTTCTTTTGTAATCGACTCCAAAGTTGAAATTCGCCAGATTAACGAACAATTCAACCTGAACATCCCATCGGATGAATTCAGCACCGTCGGCGGATTTGTTTTATGGATACTCAGACGTATGCCAAAAAAGAATGAAACGATACAATACGAACGGCTAAAATTTACGATAATTGAGGCGGATAGAAAACGCATTTACAAGGTAATGCTTCAGTTTTCAGAATGATTTTCGAATAAGGCTGTGTACTAATTTCTAGAGTTCAAGAATGTTCATGATCCGCCAAATTAATTTTCAAGAGGAAACATGCACGTATCACGATTAATAGAGTTGAACGATATTCATGAGCCTGTCATCAACTTGGATCTGGCAAAAGACCACGGCATCAATGACGAGGAGTACAAGAAAATACTGGAAATCCTCGGACGAACGCCGACGTTCACCGAACTCGGCATTTTCAGTGTAATGTGGAGCGAACACTGCAGCTACAAGAATTCCATCGCCGTACTTAAAACGCTTCCAAAGCAGGGCCCGCGTGTTTTAAAAGGCGCCGGCGAGGAAAACGCAGGGCTCATAGATATTGGCGACGGATTGGCTGTTGCGTTTAAAATTGAAAGCCATAACCATCCTTCCGCCATTGAGCCTTATCAAGGTGCGGCAACCGGCGTCGGCGGAATTTTACGCGATATTTTTACCATGGGCGCGCGACCTATTGCTGCGCTGAATTCTCTTCGGTTCGGAAGTTTGGAAAATCCCCGTGTAAAATATTTGTTTGCCAATGTTGTTAAAGGCATCGGCGATTACGGTAATTGTTTCGGCGTCCCAACCGTTGCCGGCGAAGTCTACTTTGAGGATTGTTACACGGATAACCCGTTGGTCAACGCAATGGCGGTAGGCATTGTTGAACACGGCCAAACAGCGAGCGCTATTGCTAAGGGCGAGGGTAACCCAGTCATGATCGTCGGGTCATCCACCGGCCGCGACGGGATTCACGGCGCAACCTTTGCCTCGGAAGAAATTTCCGAAGCATCTGAATCCAAAAGGCCCAACGTTCAGATCGGCGATCCATTTACTGAAAAGCTCTTGCTCGAAGCAACTTTGGAGGCCATTCAATCCGGACATCTGGTCGGCATTCAGGATATGGGAGCGGCCGGACTTACCTGCTCCAGCGCTGAAACGAGCGCTAAAGGCGAGTGCGGAATAGAAATTGAATTGTCGCTGGTTCCATTGCGCGAAGATCACATGACGCCGTATGAAATCATGTTATCTGAAAGCCAGGAACGAATGCTTTTGATAGTAAAAAAGGGATTTGAAAAACACATTCAGGAAATTTTTGAGAAGTGGGATCTTCATGCAGTAACGATTGGCCGTGTTACGAATGACCGTATGCTGCGCGTAAAATACCGTGGAAAAATATTCGCCGAAATTCCCTCGGATTCTCTAGTGCTCGGCGGCGGAGCGCCCGTATATCAAAGAGACGCCGTTCGACCGGCCTACTTGGACGTCGTATATGCTTTCAAACCGGAAAGCGTTCCTGAACCAAAAGACTATAACAACGTCTTAAAAAAACTTTTGAGTTCACCCAATATTGCAAGTAAAGAGTGGGTGTATGAGCAGTACGATTCGATGGTTCGCACCAATACGATGACGCTGCCCGGCAGCGATTCCGCCGTGATCCGTATCAAAGGTACGAACAAAGCGCTTGCGATGAAAACCGACTGCAACGGGCGTTACGTGTACCTGAATCCCCGCCGCGGCGGGCAGATCGCCGTTGCAGAATGCGCGCGGAATGTGGTCTGTTCAGGCGCTAAGCCCGCAGCTATTACCAATTGCCTCAATTTTGGCAACCCATACAAGCCGGAAAATTATTGGCAATTCAAAGAAGCTGTCGGCGGTATGAGCGACGCATGCAAAGTATTCGAAACCCCGGTCACCGGAGGCAATGTTAGTTTCTACAATGAGAGTCCGACAGCGGCCGTATATCCTACCCCCACTATCGGTATGCTTGGTATTATCGAAGATATGCATCATGTTACGACGTCGTGGTTCAAACAAGAAGGCGATTTTATTTTTCTGATTGGAAAGAACCTGGCCGAAATCGGTGGAAGCGAATATCTTAAAATTATTCATAACGCCGTAAATGGCGATGCGCCGCAGATCGATCTGGAATACGAAAAATCCGTACAGGCGTTCACCTATGATGCCATTGTTAAAGGGTTGATCCGATCTGCCCATGACGTTTCGGACGGCGGGCTGGCGGTAACGCTGGCTGAATGTTGTTTGCAAGAAAAGAAGAATCAAATTATCGGAGCAACGATTCGGCTGAAGGATACACTGCGTCCCGATTTTCTGCTGTTCGGAGAAACCCAATCACGAATCGTTGTTTCGGCTTCACCTGCTCACTCTAAATCATTTACGGAATTGGCTCAGTCTCAAGGAATGGATATATCGGAGATTGGTACCGTTGGAGGAAAAGAACTCGTCATCAACAACTGGATTTCTATGAAAGTTGCCGAAATAGAAAAACATTATCGCTATTCAATAAAAAACATTATGAGCTGATTACATTTGACTTTACTAATTCCGTGAAACATCGTGTTCTGCGGTTCTATAGTAGTAAAAAATTGAAATTTTTTTTCTCTCCTACTACTCTTTCTTTCCCTCGAGTTCTATCACCGGCATAATCATTTCTTCCATGGAAATCCCGCCGTGCTGAAACGTATCCTTGTAATAGTTCAAATAATGGTGATAGTTCGTCGGGTAGACAAAGTAGTAATCCTCTTTTGCTATTATGTAATGCGTGTTCACGCCGCGTGAGGGTAATTTATAATCGGCCGGTTCTTTTATGAACAAGGCATGTTTCGCATTCGCTTTGATATTTTTTCCGTACTTATAACGCAAACTTGTGGAGGTCTCTTTATCGCCGATCACTTGCGTTCCGTGCAAACTCCTTATGCTGCCGTGATCCGATGTTATAATTACAGAACAGTCTAGTTTAGAAAGGATTTTCAGTATTTCAAACATTGGAGAATGAACGAACCATGAATTACTAAGCGAGCGGTACGCCGCTTCATTGGGCGCAATCTCCTTGATCACCGTCGAGTCACTGCGGCTGTGCGCGAGTATGTCGAGAAAATTCAGTACAATGGCAGTTAACTGAGTCGACTCCACGTAACTGGCTATATTTCCTTCCAGATTTTTTGTCGCATCAATATTCAACAGTTTAATATACTTTGCATCGGATTCCAGTGGAACCCGGTTGATCTTCAGCTGATAGTCCAGCAATTCCTTTTCAAATCGGTTACGGCTGGAGTCATCCTCTTCGCCTTTGGACCAGATCTCCGGAAATTTCTTTTCTATATCTGCAGGAAACATGCCGCTGAATATCGCATTGCGGGAATACGGCGTAGACGTCGGAAGAATCGAATAGTAATAATGCTTTGTGATATTAAAGTATTCCTGCAGGATGGGTTCAAATCCAAGCCATTGATCCAATCGTAAACAGTCAATAACGAGAAAGACAACGCGGCGTTTGGCGGCAATTTTAGGAAACACGTATTTGCGAATGATGTCCGTAGACAGCAACGGAGAATTTTCATTCCGCTCATGTATCCATTTATGATAATGACGTTCCACAAACTTGCCGAATTCAATATTACACGCATGCTTTTGATCGTACAGTGTCTGGCGTAGTCCAAGATCGGCATACTCGTCCATTTCTCGGTCCCACTCACTCAGCGACAGATTAATCTCATACCAGTCGTTGAACGTCAGTTCGGTCATCAATTGTTGAGAAATTTTATTAAATTCCTGAATGTAATCTCTTGAAATTTTTTGTTCTGTGATCTTACGGGTGTCGAAGATCTGTTTACAGGCGAGTAAAATCTGGCTGGGATTCACTGGCTTTGTCAGATACTGGTCGATTTTACGCCCGATGGCATCATCCATGAGCTTTTCTTCCTCACTTTTGGTGATCATAATCACCGGCAAAGAGGGATACATATCTTTGATTTCCTCAAGCGTAGTCAAACCGTCTTTGCCGTCCATCATTTCGTCGAGAAGCACCAGATCATATTTTCCCTTTTCAATATAGCGGATCGCGTCTTCGCCGTTAGTTACCGGCGTGACATCGTAACCCCTCTGCTGGAGAAAAAGTATATGCGGTTTGAGTAATTCGATCTCGTCGTCCGCCCAAATGATATTTTTTTTCTGCATGCCTTCACCTCGATTTTTGTGTAATGAATCTTGATCCGCCGTATCAAAAACGATACACATCTCCTTTTCTTGCAGAAACGTTACACATCCACAATGTCCGATAATATCTCTGCATTTTCTCTGACCTTATCGTAGTGTTTTCGAACATGCGCCAATTCATCTCCAAAATGTTCAAACTGTTTTTTCATGTCATCATCCGTCGCACTGCGGAGAAAAATATCGATCAACTGCTGTTCAAATGTCTTATCAGTTTCTACATCGCCGAGGATCATATCCAGTTCGCCGATTACGAGTTCAAACATTCTTATTTTATTATTTAATAACTCCAGAATGCGCGCTTCAATAGTTTCCTGCACGGACAAATTAAAAACAAATACTTCCTGTTCCTGCCCCAAACGGTGAACACGTCCAATACGCTGTTCCACACGCATCGGATTCCACGGCAGGTCGTAATTGATGATCTGGCGGCAAAACTGTAAATTGAGTCCCTCCCCGCCGGCCTGCGTACTTATCAGAATTTGTTTTTTGGTTCTGAATTGTTCAATGGCTTCCTTACGCGCCTGCGTCCCAGCCAAACCGCCGTGAAAAAGTTCGACCGAGAATCCTTCACGCTCCAATTCCATTTTCAGTTGTTTCATCGTGTCAATGAACTCTACGAATATGATCGTCTTGTCCGGAAATTTTTTAAGTATCTCGATCGTGGCCTTGCTTTTTCGGCTCATCGGAATGGATTCACATAGCCGAACAAAATACAACAGCTTTTCTTTTGTTTTTTCAGGATAACTTCGCTTCAAAAAATTCTGTAACGTGTGCCGCGTTGCCTGCGGGCTGCTGCAAACTTCGCGCTGAAGCGTGATGAGTGAAAGGATATGAACTTCAAATGACGTTTCTTTACGAAATTCCTCACGGACGTAGTTGGTAACCTCGTTGTAAAGCTCCCTTTCCGTTTCGGAAAGCTCGAGGTAATACACGGCGGCGCGGCGCGGCGGGAGGCTGATACCAACCTTATCGCGCCTGTTACGAATCATCACTTCATTCAAAATATGTTTGAGTTGGTCTTCATTGTTGGGGAGACGCGGATCTTCTTTCATCATGAATTTGCGTTTGAAGGAACGGATCGTCCCGAACAAACCGGGCTTTAGAATCGTGATCAGACTATAGAGTTCCGTCAAATCATTATGAACGGGCGTCGCCGTGAGCAGTAATACGTATTTCTTTTTGATCTTATTGACAAATTTAAAACCGATCGTGCCGCGGTGTTTCAGCCGATGGGCTTCATCTACGATAAGCAAATCAAACTCGCGCGAAAGAACTATGTTCGCCGCTTCATTCCTTTTCGCGAGATCGATTGACGCAATAATTCTGGGTTCGCGCCAATGATCGGGTTTTTCCGGAATGGTAAAATGTTCGCCGAATTTCACCAGCATTTCATCCTGCCATTGGCCAACCAAAGAAGCCGGCGTGAGGATCAAGATGTTCTTGGCTAAATTTCTTTCAATGAGTTCTTTAGCAATCAAACCGGCTTCTATCGTTTTACCCAATCCGACTTCATCGGCCAGCAAAACCTGTCCACGCATACGCCGCAGGGATTCTAATGCCGTATTAATCTGATAATCATAATGAGTGATATTGGCATCGTTGACCGATATAAGCCGGTCAAAACCCGAGATAAGATTTATTTTTTCGGCTTCCAGACGCAGCGTATATTCGTCAATCGTATTGTATTGTTTCTGCGAGAACAGATTTTGAAACGACATGTCTACTTTGATTTCGATCGGCGGCAGTTCGATATTTTCCTTTTTGAAGAAATCCAAATGCATTTCGTTCGTCTCAAAATCATAACCGCAGCGGAAACATTCGTTGACCGAGGCCTGATCGAGCCATCCGCAACGAGGGCAGCGCTTAGATTTGACGGCCTTCCCTTCCGTTTTGAAACGCTTCGTGAATTGTTTCGGCTGTTCGATCTCGATCCACTCAAACCGTTCGCGGCTTTTTGCCGATTTCGCCGCTTGAACAGCCTTTACTTTCACATTACCCGCGTCTTCAGAAGGAATTTCCAGCGAATCAAATATGGTTTTTTCTGTTTTTTCCATTGGTTCTAAAAAAAATTAAAAAACCAGCCGTTCAATACATGAATAAACGCTGGTTTTAAATACGATACCGTTGTAACAAAGTTGTATAGCCGACATCCTCATTATTAATTGAGTAGAAGCTAAAGTAAACGTCTTTCAAAATCAAGAGCTAACTACTCCCGTAACCTCACATACACGTGGGCATACCCGTCATATACATTTTCCCTAAGAAACAGCGTGTCCTGCCCACGCAAACTTATCGTCTGCGTCTTCGTCATTCCGGAAATACGTAAAACCGGCGCCGGCGATTGTGAATAGATCGACTTTTCGTTTTGGATTTGATAATTTTGTTTTAACGTCAGGGAATCGTTGGCGTAATACATGATGACATGGTCTTTCGTCAGCACGATTTTTTTTGATAATTTAATATTTTCCGGAGTCAATGTGTTGCCTAAAAGTCCGCCGCTGGATTGCACCCAGCTCCATGCGCCGTACATTTCTTTTTCATCTAAAACGGGTTCCTGTATACTAAATACCACGATAAAAATAGCCAGAAAACGTATCATAATGTCTAAACTTTATTATTGGTTTTTCACTAAAAAAACGACTACTTTTTATTAAAATGAAGATATTGTTGTCTAAAGTCAATACAGCTTTTCTTAAATATACGATCTTTGAAATCAATGCCATTACTTTGGTTTCCATGGTCGTTTGGACGCTTGCCCAGCACGAATCCGCCGTGGTGGGATGGTACACGCTTCTTCTGCCGTATTTTCAGCACTGGCTAAGCACAGCAACCGCTGTTTTTGTCATCGTGTCGATTATCGACCTCGCTTGGCTGTATTGTTTGTTCTATTTATTCAAGAAATCTTTTCACGGCTTGGTCAAATTATACCGTGTTCGGGTATGGCTGGACCGTATTCAGCATAAACCCTGGTTTCAAAAGATAGAAAAGTATTTTACGGAATCGCCCGGCGAGGAAGAAGTAATGAATGTGCAGCCTCATGATTCCCGCTTCCAACGTTTTATCAAACGATCCGGGCATCTCGGCATCGTGATCATTGCGGCCATTCCAAGCCCGGGCCTTAAAGAAGTCGGCATTATCATGGCGCTGACTCCAAAATATAAACGTTACGGATTTTGGCTTATGTACATAGGAGGTATTGTCAAGACCACCGGCACTTTATTGGTCTACGGCGGGCTTTACAAGGCTTTTCATCAGTTATTTCAACAAACATTTTATTAATAATTAGCACAACAATCCAACCGGAGGGAAAAAATGGCCGCAATAATTATCGGCATTGCTCTGATCGGACTAAGTGTCCTGCTTATCTTTTTACGCAGAAAAAGCCAGGACAAACTCCTGGAGATCAAATCCACACAAACTTCATCGGCAAAAGACCTGACAGAACTTTGGCAGTCGGTAAAAAGTGAACTGGGAAGCGCCGGCGGATTTAAACAGCTTACAGAAGTCAAAGGCATTGTAAAATGTGCAAAGCCTCTTTTGGGTGAGTTGTCCAAACAAGCCTGCGTGTGTTATCAAATGGAAGTTCTGGAACGTTATGAAGAGACATACTATGAAAAAGACGCACAAGGCAATAACCAGCGCCGAACCCGCACCGGTAAGAGTTCCGTTGCTAACAATTCCCAATCCGTTGCTTTTGAAATCGAAGATGCGACCGGGCGCATCACCGTCAATCCAAACGGCGCGGATATCGATCCTGTTCAGGTAGTGAGCAAATATGAACCAAGTATTCAGGGACGAAATTCGATCTCATTTGGTAGCTTTTCTTTTAACGTCGGACGCGGCGATGGCGACCGAAAAATTTTGGGATATGAATTTACTGAAAAGATTATTCCGGTGGATCGCAGAATATATGCGATAGGCGAAGCATCCGATACCTCCGGTGAGCTCATGATCCAAAAGCCGTCTGAAAAAGGCAAGCCGTTTATAATAACATTAAAATCGGAAGAGGAACTCACCAAAGGCACTGAATCAAACATCAAAGCCCTGATGATAGGTGCAATGCTGAGCCTGATCGTGGGATTGGGCGCTGTAATATACGGAATAATCGAAAAATAAATTGTAACCGTGAAAGGAATCTGATATGAAAACAAGTTTATTTTCCTCAATCATGTATTGCGCAATCTTTTACATTTCTTCTTTTCAAACTTCAGTTGCACAAAACTGCGACAGTTTTTATCCGATTAAAAAGGGCAACTCATTTGAAATGCAGGAGTTCGACGGCAATAATAAACTGACGGGAACCAATACGGTCGTTGTAAAGGACCGCCGGGATATGGGCGGCACTGTCGAGGCTACCCTGCAAGGCACGTATATGAATGCGAAAGGTAAGACAGAATCTTCGGTTGAATTCAAAGTCAAATGCGACGGATCTATTTTTTTCATGGATCTGCAGTCCTTTTTTAGCAGCATGGAGAAGCAGAAAGATATGGAACTGAAATTAGAAGGCGGGTTTTCTGAAATGCCTATACGGAATATTAACGTGGGAGATCAGCTTAAAGATGCCGTAATGAAAATGCACATGATGCAGGAAGGAGAAAAGATGGGCACCATGGTCATGACCATTCGCAGAAAAGTAGAAGCCAAACAATCCGTCACGGTTCCGGCAGGAACGTTTGAATGTTACAAAATTGCCGTCGAATCCGAAAGTGCGATGGAAATGATGGGCATGAAAATGCCGGGCGGCAAGAGCCATAGTGTTGACTATTTTTCCCCGGGCATCGGAACGGTTAAAAATGAAGCGTACGATAAAAAAGGGAAATTAATGCACTATTCCGTTTTAAGTAAAATTACAAAATAAAGTTTTTCAACGCTTGTGCCCTTGATAGAACATTGAGCGCACTGCGGATACATTCGTTTATTCACATCACAGGAGCTACCATAATGTTATCCAAGAATCTTCAAAATGCAATTAACGAGCAGATCAATAAAGAATTTTTTTCGGAGTATCTGTATCTTTCCATGTCCGCACATTGTAATACGATCAATATGGACGGGATTGCCAATTATTTTCTCGTACAGTCGCAGGAGGAACATTTTCATGCGATGAAATTTTTTAATTTCGTTAACGACCGTGGAGGAAAAGTCGAACTCAAAGCGCTCGCCGCGCCGAAAGTACATTTCAAATCCCTGATCGAAATTTTCGAGGAAACGCTGGACCATGAAAAACTGGTTACCGCTTCGATCAACAAACTCATGGACATTGCCATTAAAGAAAAAGACCACGCGCTGATCAGTTTCCTGAAGTGGTTTGTGGATGAGCAGGTAGAGGAAGAATCAACCGTCGGGAAAATCCTACATAAACTTAAGCTTATTGACGGAGACGGGCACGGTTTACTTATGATCGATAACGAGTTGGCCGCTAAAGTTTTTACGCCTCCCGCGGATAACGTTTAGTATCAGAAATCTACATAGAACGCGCAGCGAATACTTGAGTTTTACTACATTCATTTAACGGAAGAATAATATGCCGCGAGACATCCCCGTTGGCAATGGAAATCTACTGATCGGATTTGACAAGAATTATTACATTCGAGATCTGTATTTCCCGTTTGTTGGAAAAGAAAACCACGTGCAGGGCAACGAATGCAAGTTCGGCGTGTGGGCGGACGGGCATTTTGCATGGATGAACGATAGTTGGGAGATAGAACTCAATTATCTCGATGACACGATGGTCACGGAGGTCAGGTTGACCAATCGGAAACTGGGATTAGAATTGACCTGCAATGACGCCGTGGATTTTTACGAGAATATTTATCTTCGTAAAATAGCCGTTAAGAACCTCCTGAACAAACCGCGCGACGTACGTGTGTTCTTTCATCACGGATTTAATATATCAGAATCGGACGTCGGCGACACTGCATTATTTGATCCTAAGATCGGCTGTATTCTTCATTATAAAAGCGATCGGTTTTTTCTGATGAATTTTTATAATGACGATCATTTTGGAGTTGATCACTATGCTATAGGGAAAAAGGGCGGCGGAATGGAAGGTACCTGGCGCGATGCCGAAGACGGTATTCTTGAAATGCACGCGATCGCGCAAGGCTCGGTTGATTCCACGATCGGCATGTTTTTGAAACCACTGCCGGCCGGCGGAGCGGATGATTTTTATTACTGGATCATTGCTGGAAAGACTTACGGCGAATGCGCTAATAACAACAGTTTTATCCGGCAATACAATCCCGACCGTGTATTGAAACGAATCAGGGACTATTGGAAATTCTGGATCGAAAAAGAAAAAATACATTTTGACGATCTGCCGTTGTCCATTACCCGTTTATTCAAGCGTAGCCTGATTACGATCCGTTCTCAGGTAGATAATAACGGCGCTATTATCGCGGCCAATGATTCCGACATTACATTTGAAGGGCGTGACACGTACAGTTACATGTGGCCCCGCGACGGCGCGCTGGTGGCCTACGCGCTGGATCTCGCCGGATACGGTTCGGTCACGCGCCGGTTTTTTGAATTTTGCGCGCGCGTGATCAAAGATAACGGTTATTTACTGCATAAATATAATCCGAACGGCACACTGGCGAGTTCATGGCACCCCTGGGTCAAGGACGGCCATACGCAACTGCCCATACAAGAGGATGAAACGGCGCTCGTCGTATGGTCGCTGTGGAATCATTATCAGAAATACCGCGACGTGGAATTCATTCAGCCCCTTTACGGGCCGCTGGTTATTCGTACGGCAGATTTCATGTGCCATTTTCGAAATGAGAAAACGGGACTTCCGCATCCGTCGTATGACCTGTGGGAGGAGCGCCACGGTATTCTCACTTTCACCACTGCCGCCGTTATTGCCGGGCTAAGGGCCGCGAGCAATTTTGCAACTCTTTTTGGTGAAACAGACAAGGCGCAAAAATATTCAGAAACGGCCGATATTATGAAAGCCGGAATGGATCGTTATTTATACAGCGCGGAACACCATCGATTCCTCCGCATGGCCAACCAGAAACCGGACGGAACATTTGAATACGATTTGACTATCGACGCAAGCATGTACGGTATTTTTGCGTTTGGAGCCTACGATCCGATGGATGAGAAAGTGGTTAATACCATGAAGGCGATCAAAGATCGATTGTGGTGCAAGACGGCCGTAGGAGGTATCGCACGATACGAAAATGACTATTACCACCAGGTAAGTCAGGATGTAAACAACGTTCCGGGAAACCCTTGGTTTATCTGTACGATGTGGCTGGCGCAATATCAAATTGCTAAGGCGAAAACCAAAGACGAACTGAAAGAAGCGTTGCCGACATTGGAATGGGTTGCATCCCACGCGCTCAGATCGGGTATACTTGCGGAACAAGTTCACCCCTACTCCAATGCGCCGCTCTCCGTTTCGCCGCTTACCTGGAGTCACGCAACGGTCGTTATGTGCGTCATGGAATATCTGAAGAAACTGGAAACGCTGGAATCCTGCACCACATGCGGCCAGCCGATCTTCCATGTTAACGCAAAATAAAAAGGCTGCCGGATATCCGATCCAGCAGCCTTACATTTTTCTTATTGTAAAAATTTCTACCCGAGCATTTTCTCCACTGTCGCCGCCATGTGATTTACATCCTGAGAGTCGACTATCGCAGAATTAGCCACTGTTTTGAGCTGCTTCACTACATCAGAGTCAATATTGGAATCGGTAATGAATATAAACGGAATGGCATTATTCGTTGAGTTCTCACGAATCTGCTGACAGAATTCATAGCCGGAAATTTCATCGTATTTAAAATCCGAGATGATCACATCGGGTTTTAAGCTTTTCAGCGATGCAATGCCTTCGGTGATACTATCGACCGTCTTCACTGTATGACCGAGACTTGACAGATTTTTCTCGATGACTTTCCGCACGACCATGCTGTGATTGATCACCAAAATAGAGCCTATCTTTTTCGCCGGAGTTATTTCAGCCTGCTTGTCCTTTGAACCTTCAAAAGAAATGATCTTCGGCTTGATGACAAATTGGCCGTCTTCCCAACTCATCATCTGGTCGAGCGCCTCATCGTCATTAAAATTTTTCAATTTAATATTCTGCAAAACGCCTTTATCATACGTGATGACCGCCGTGTCGCTTTCGTGAGTTACTTCCAGCGTTCCGGTGAGAGAATTGGATTCGCAAAAACCGATGACTTCCGTGATATGTTTGTCTTTTAAACTGCCGGAAGGACCTGCCGGTGCGCCTGACTTGATCTGTTTTGCTTTTTCCGAGACGACTGCATTCGTATCGCGAAGACGCTGGCTCATGATTTTGCTCATGGCTATGGAGATCGAGGGATACTTCTCGAGAATTACGTCAAAATCATCTTTTTCCAGAACAAAAGTTTCCGTGTCTTCAGCCGCATTCACAGTAGCGGATCGCGGTTCGCCCGTCAAAAGGGACATTTCCCCGAAATAATTTCCGGCGCCGATATGAGCCAGTATTTCGCCATTGGTGGCCGTCACTGCCACTTTCCCGCTCAGCACGATGTACATCTTGTCGCCCGGATCGCCCGTTTTACAAATCGTACTATTGGACTTGAATTGTTTAAATTTCAGCTTTTCAGTAATGAAGTCAATGCTCTCGCGGCCCAGAGAGCGAAAGAAAGGAACCTGTTTGAGAATCTCGCCAATTTGAATCATTCCATGCCTCCGAAGAGCTCAGTTACAACTTTGAATCGTTAGAATCATCGAGAAACTAATAAAATCAGAACAAGATAGCAAGTTTTTTTAAGAGGAACAAAACGAAGATTATGAACAAAAAAAGGAAAATGAATTTCTTTGTAAAAGGAAAAGAAGCCCTGGTGGAACGCTTGAAGTGAATTCGTTTTTTACGCTGGACTTCGGGATCTTTGTCCGGTTTATAATAAAACGGCGTATAGTTAAACGATTTATTCTTGTTCTGCTTGAATATCATACTATTCCAATATACCGATTCCGTATTTATCATTCAAAATAATTTTCCCGTTTTTGATTTCCATGCCCTTAAAGGATTGGTCTGCCAATAATAGATGTCCGTCCAGGTCTGCAACATCCGCCATCGGCGATATATGCGCAGCGGCGGTCGTGCCAATGGCTGTCTGGATCATACATCCCAGCATGATCTTCAGCTCATGTTTACGCGCAGTTTTGATCATTCTCAGGGCTTCGCGTAATCCTCCGCATTTATCGAGCTTAATGTTAATCCCGTGAAAACACTCCTGCAGCGCTGAAATGTCTTCGTTTGTCTTGACGCTTTCATCTGCAAATAACGGTAACACGGATCTTTGCTTGAGCCAGATCATATCGTCATAGTTTTCTTTCGGCAAAGGTTGTTCAATCAACTCGACTTCTTCTCGCGCTAACCGGTCGATCTTAAGCGCGGCTTCTTCCCTGTTCCATCCTTCATTTACATCCACACGAAGTGTTTTGTCGGTAACTTTTCGAATGGCTCTAATAATCTCAAAATCCTGTTCGCCCACGCCCAGTTTTATTTTGAGAATGGGATAGGATTCTGCTTCGTGAATTTTTTTTTCAATTACGCTTAGTTCGTCAATACCGATTGTAAAAGAGGTTAAGGGGGTTTTTGCTTCATTCAGTCCAAGAAATTTATACAGAGGCATTTGCAGCTTCTTTCCTACCCAGTCGTGAAGTGCGATATCAATTCCTGATCGCGCAGAAGTGTTTTCCGGAAAATACTGTCGGAGCAATTGCATGATATCATCGATCGCAGATGGGTCTTTGAATTGGCTTAGCAGGACAGCCGCTTTGGCAAGACATTCCAACACGCTTTCCGGCGGTTCTCCGTAATATCGCGAAGGCGAAGACTCACCTATTCCGGTGATGCCTTCGTGTTCAATTCGGACTATGATAACGTCTTTAGCTTCGATGCGGGAATCGGAGAGAATGAAAGGATGAAGCAGGCGCAGGGTTTTTAGTTCATAACTCAGCTGCATAAATTTTAATTTAACAGACCGACGATCAAGCTATTTAACAAGCCGAGCAAAAAAGCAAAGATCGGGCTCATTACGCGGCCAATGATGCCCAGCGCCATCATGGCAACTAGAATAAACATACCCATGAATCCTAAGCTTCGGTACTGATCGCCGAGGTGCGGCGGCAGAAGGCTTGCCACAACGTGCGAACCGTCTAAAGGCGGAATAGGAAAAAGATTAAACAACGCAAGGATCAGATTAATCTGAATACTATACTTCATGAATTCCAAAGCAAATTCGGTCATTTGAACGCTGGTCTGCGATGTAGGAGAAATGCTCTGAAAAACAAGCGATATAATAACAATGAGGAGCGCGGAAATAAAAGCAAGAATAAAATTTGACGCCGGCCCTGCCATGGAAACATAAATATCATCGCGGCGGTAATTTTTGAAGTTGTTCGGGTTCACAGGAACAGGTTTCGCCCAGCCGAAGAGGATTCCCGCATTGGTAACCGCAAGCATAACCGGAATGATAATAGTTCCCCACAAATCAATATGCTTGATCGGATTGAGCGTGATACGCCCTTCTCGGTCGGCCGTATCGTCGCCGCACCATTTAGCAACAAGGCCGTGCGCGCATTCATGAATCACAACGGCAAATATTAACACCGGCAAAAAAACTAATTCAATCAAGTCAAATTCCTTTCGTTATTTTTTTTGTAACGCCCTATGTATACTAAAATTCATTTCCAATGTCAAATGAATATTCAAACGTAAGAACCGCTCTAAGCCTATTCAAAATGCTTTTCGAAGTATTTCTTACCGGTAATTAAGATCACGAACTCCCCTCTTGGTTCGTGCTTTTCAAAATGGGTTTTCAATTCAGACGAACTGCCTTGCAAGATTTCTTCGAATTTTTTTGTCAGTTCACGCGCGATGACCACATGCCTTTCACCTAAATGCTCCTGTATCTCCGTCAATGTTTTTAAAACACGGTGCGGCGATTCATACAAGACAATCGTCCGGTCTTCTTCGGCTAATTTTTTCCAAGCAGTTTGGCGTCCTTTTTTATGCGGCAAAAATCCTTCAAAAATAAAGCTGTCCGTTGGAAGTCCTGAGACGGATATCGCTGCCATGGCCGCATTGGCGCCGGGAACAGGCACGACGGCCACTCCCTGGGCGCGCGCTTCACGAACTAATTTAAATGCCGGATCGGAGATCGTCGGCGTTCCCGAATCGGAAACGACCGCAACGGATTTCCCCGATTGGAGCACGGCGACCACTTCGGGTATTTTTCTGATTTCATTGTGTTCAAAAAAACTCGTAAGCTGGTTTTTGATCTGATAATGATCAAGCAACTTACGAGTTTGCCGTGTATCTTCACAGGCAATGAGATCGACTTCCTTTAGGATACGCAGCGCACGCTGCGTCATATCTTCAAGATTGCCTATAGGCGTCGATACGATGTATAAAGTTCCGCTCACTTTATTTTTTTTGCCGTTAAAATAATATCTTCCTGTAGTGACGTAAAATCAGAACGCGGTATCGAATTCTGTGCGATGATCAATGTCTGGAATCCTTTGAAAAATGATTTATTTTTCCGAAAAACTTCCCGTAATAGCCGTTTGTAATAATTCCGAGTGACTGCATTGCCGATCTTTTTTCCGCACATAAAACCGATCTGCATAGGCACCAATTTCGTTTCTTCGATCGGCAGATACAGAAAATAAACAAATTGGCCGGAAATTTTCCTGCCGGATTGGAATAACCGTTCAATTTCATCGCGTCGGTGAATGATTATTTTTTTGGGCAACGTCTCGGACGCCATCTGTAACTCACTTATTACGAAATAATCCGTCAAATTATTATCACCTATTTTATGAACTTCTTAATTCCATCTCTGATACCCTGTGCCGCTTTCTTCTGAAATTTTGTATCAACAATCATTTTCTCCTGATCCGGCAATATCAAAAAGGCGCACTCAACCAACACCGCCGGCATTTCCGCATTACGGCAAACCGCCATATTGCCTTGAAAGACCCCAAAATCATGCAGTTTGGTCCGTTTGACCAGTTTTTTTTGTATAGACTCAGCCAGTTTTTTACTTTGCGGATGATAATAGATCACGGACGGCCCCAGTGATTGACTGAAAGGGTTCACTCCATCCGGCAGTGCGTTATGATGGATACTCACAAAAAGGTCGCACTTGTTTTCATTCGCAATGGCGACCCGGTCATACAGCGACAGGTTTTGAGAAGTATCCGTGTGTGTCATGATAATCGTCGCACCGTCGGACTCCAATTCTTTTTTTAGCGCAAGAGCTGTTTCCACATTGGCTTGGCGTTCTGTCGTTCCGCGAGGGCCGGTTGCTCCGATATCTTTGGAATGTCCCGGATCAATGCAGATTTTCAAACCGCGGAGTTCTTTTGTATTCGGTTTGTGTCTAATCGTCCATATTAAATTTGTTCCGTCATACGCTGTTTCATATCCCCAATGATGCGGTTCTTTCAAATCAACGGTCAAACGGTATACATCATTTTCCGGCTGAGACCATGATATATTTTTGACCTCATCATTTTTATTGTCAAACCGGATCCAATCCGTATCACTGATTCCGCCAAACAACGACAATTGAAGTTGCCGTTCACCGGTCTGTTCAACTCTGAATGGAATTTTTTCCGACATAACTAATTGAACCACACTCTTCTGACCGACTTTTTTTACGCGAATCAGGGCAACCGTTGTTCTCGGAGTCGGCGTTCCCATGGGAAGATAACGCACATTTTTTTCAGGAATCCAGGCAGCATGAGACTCTGATAATCTTAGGCGAATTTGATTTCCCATCTTTCCATTCACGGCGCAGCGTATTCCCTTTTGCAGGAAATAATAATAGGCGCGGCCGGGTTCAACAGTTGCATTGTTAACGTCGCTTACCAATTCAGCCACGCGCGCGTCTCTATCATCCCATGATGAAACTCTTCCAGGCGCATCGGCATAAACCGTGTCGTTGCCATGTTTAACATAGAAACGAATGACGGCATTTTTAAATGAAGCATTAATACGGCAATCGGCGCTGTACACACCAGGAATCCGTAATTGTTTTGAATGTTTCCTATTTCCAAAAACCGATTCATCCAAATCATGCTGCACCACCGACTCCAAAAGTACCTGGTCTTTTTTGATCACGGTTCCATCCGAATTGATCACGGAGTAGCTCACACTTGCCCCGGGTGTAGCACGGCATGTTATTTTAACTCTGTCTCCTGCGTGCAGCCAAATGGAATCTCTGGGAAAAAGATAATTTCGATCCATGAACGTTTTTACTGAGTCCGGCGATTTGAACGAAAGGGGAATCTTTACTTGTCGGTTGAGTGTGTAGGTTGAATCGCCGGCCGTAACTTTACACTCAAGAATAAAATTCGAATCGGCATTGATCTTTTCATGATCAATGCCAATATACCCAATGAAGGCGCCGTCATCTGTTGTGGAAATAAGTTGGCCATTGATAAAGAGCTTTGAATGCTGAAACTGAATTTGTCCAAGGACGAGCATAGAATCGGTTGCCGTAACCAACATGTCTTGGCGCGGATAGACAAGGCGGATAGATCCTTCCTGAGCATGTGTCGGAACCGAAGCCAAAATAAGAAATAAAACAACTGCGATCTTCCAAAAATAAAAATTCAAATAAAGCTCCTAATTGCGCCTCTGCAAAAGGCTTTGAACCCGATGCAGTGACTCTTTTGCCGATTCATATTCAGGATACAATTCCAGCGCTTTTCCGTACTCTTCCTCCGCGGAAAGCCAATCGCCCTGTCTTTCCTTAATTCTACCTAAATTAAAATACGGATAGTGGCGGGCGTCATACCGTTTGGCCTCTTTGGCGCGCTCAAACCAAATAACCGCCTCGTCTAATTGCTCAAGGCTCAAAAGATACGCGCCGATATCGTTATACGGATTTCCAAAATCCGGGTCTAAAGCGATTGCTGTTTCGCATTCTGAAATCGCTGCCCGATAATCGCCTTCAAAACTAAATGCCCAGCCAAGAAAAGTGTGCGCCTCAGAGGTTGGAAAGAGGTCAATGGACTTTTTGTAATGCTCTATCGCTTCACGTATATGGCCGCTCATTTGATATTGATAGCCCTGATGAAAATGATATTCGGCCTCACGCAAAAGCGCACTGTCATTTTTTCTGAATGTTTCCTCAAACATGATATTAATTTCATGAGATATGATTTCAATGGAATGTAGAAACAACCGTACCCATTTTCAAGATTATAAATACCCTGGGCCGATTAGATAGAGAGTTCATTTCAGGAAAGAACAGACAAAAAAAGCGAAGGGTTTCCTTCGCTCTTTGAATATTTAACTTCATTAAATAAAAACCTATTCATCAAGTTTCGACCTCGCCTCATCGGCTTGTGAGCCGGTTGGAACCAGCGCTAAATAACGCTTGTAATTATCCTTCGCTTCCTTTTTCATGTTTTTCTTTTCATAACACTTGGCTAAATTAAACACCGAAGGACCAAACTTGGGATCAACCGAAACCGCTTTCTTATAAGCATCAATCGCATCATCCAATTTGTTATCCGCTACATACCCATCGCCTAGACTGTCATAGGAATTAGCATTGGCCGGATCGTATTCGACCATTTTTTTGAACAGCTCAACCGCTTCCTTTGTTCGTTTTTGCTTGAGATACATATACCCAAGTTGATGATAAGGTGCTGCTTTTAGCGGTTGAGCCGCGATTGCCTTCTTAAAATACACTTCTGCGGATTGCCAATCCTCCTCATGATTATAGATCGACCCATAAGCCATAAAGCCTTGATACGCATCCAATTTCACCAATGCATCCGCCTGTTCTTTCGCTTTTTCAATGCTTCCCCCCATGATACCGGGTGCCATCACATAAAACTGCGTCAACGCCATCCTTGCTTCTGGATAATTGGGATCCAGTTCAACGGCTTTTTCCATTGCTTTCTTGATCTTGGGGGCCAGAAAGGCTTGCTTTAACATGTTGCTTTGCATGGCTTTTGCACCTAATGCGTTGGACAACATCAGGTGATATTTTGCATTGGAATTCTCAGCTTCAATGGCTCTTTCGAGATGATCGATTGCTTTGTCGGCATCACGATCAAACCTCAAATAAATAGACCCGAGATAATAATGTGCTTCGGCTTGATGGTCCGATCCATTTAAAATTTTTTCAAAAATCGATCTTGCTTCGGCATATTTTTTATTATTAAATAATTCCCGGCCTTGTTCAATCTCAGATTGGGCCAATGCAGCTGAATTCAAAGAAAACAAGATCAACAATCCATGAACCGGAATAGCTTTTATACTGTCAGTCATACGCGTTCTATTTTCTGACTTATGTAGTTATTCAAAACGCAGTGATTCGATAGGATCAAGTTTCGATGCCTTCGAGGCCGGCCACATACCAAAAATGATTCCGATGAAACTGCAAAAGATCAATCCGGCTATTGCCCAATCATAGGGGATTGTCACGGGCACATTCACCAGGAAGCTGACAATATTGCCAATCGCAACGCCGACCCCAATGCCAATGAAACCGCCGATCTCGCACAATACCACCGCTTCGATCAGAAATTGTAACATGATGTCTTTTCGTTTCGCGCCGATCGCTTTACGAATTCCGATTTCTTTCGTTCGCTCTGTAACCGAGACTAACATGATATTCATGATACCTATGCCTGCTACTACCAACGCAATTCCTCCCATCGCGATCGCTACCAGTTTGATCACCGCCGTCATTTCTCCAAAAGCACGCACCATGCTGTCATTTGAAAATATGTCAAAGTCATCTTCTTCGAGCGGCTTCACGCCTCGCTTAATACGAAGGACTCCTCTTACTTCTTCGATCAAATCATCCAATTGTACTCCCTGCCGGGCTTTGACGGTGATATTGACAGACCGGTCACGGCCGTCTGAATCTTTCAGGCCAAATTGCTGCACAAACGCCGAGATGGGTATGCACGCGCTGTTGTCTCCCGATCCGGAAGGCGTATCTCCTAATTCTTCATAAACACCGATCACCGTATATTTGTAACCGCCGATTTTCACGATTTGATCAATAGGGTCTTTGAATGGAAATATTTTATTTACTATGCGCGAACCTATAACAATTACTTTCCGGCCAACCTTTACGTCCTCGTCGGAAATGAATCTCCCGACTCCCACCATTTGGTTATTGTTGATCTGAAATTCCGGCGTTCCTCCGGCGAGGGAAACGTTCGGATTTGTTTTCAGGTCTTCATGCGCAAGTTGTGCAGGCTGTTCCCACAATTCAGCGCCGACTAATTCTGCGTCTTTAACCTTTTCACGAATAAGATCCGCCTGCTCGATCGTAAGCGGTTTGCGTCGCTGTATCTTTCGCCAGTTTTGTCCCGGACCGCCGATCGCAGGCCATTTTTGAACTTGGAATGTATTCGAACCTAAGCGGCTGAGGTCACTGTCCAATTTAGCCTGAATAACGGCGATGCCCGTCATGACCGCGATAATTGAAGCTACGCCCGCAACAACACCCACCAGCGTCAAGAATGAACGGAGTTTGTTTGTTATAACGGCGTTAAATGCCATTTTGATATTTTCGCCTAAATCAATTTTCATAATTTTTTATTTTATGATCGTATATGATTATTATTCATAACGCAATGCATCTATAGGATCTAACCGCGACGCTTTTAAGGCCGGTAAAAAACCGGACAGTATGCCGACAACAATTGCGATCAGAACGGCAACAAGAACCACGCCAATCGACAACTGCGCGGTAAAGAAAATATTGATTACGTAACTTATAATATAAGATAGAATCAATGCTATAACGCAGCCGATCAGACAGATCATGGCTGCTTCAAAAAGAAATTGGACCAGAATGGTCTTTCGTTTTGCGCCGATCGCCTTTCGGATTCCGATCTCGCGAGTTCTTTCCGTCACGGATACAAACATAATATTCATAACGCCGATGCCGCCGACAAACAGGGAAATGCTCGTAATAAGGACCCCCACCAAGCCGACAACGCCCATAATTTGATCGTATACTTTTGTAAAAGTATCCTGGCGGTTTATTGAAAAATTCTCACCCGCAGTCGGCTTCAGTTTTCTTATTTTTCGCATAGCGCCCGTGATCTCATCCGATGTATCGTCCATCAAACTCATATCCTTGACCTTCACAGCAAGCTGCAATCCCCTGGAACGCCCGAACGATTTTAGAAAAGTTGAAATCGGAATGGCTACTTGCGCATCTAAATTAGGCCCTCCTAAGCCACCGAGAAATCGGCCTTGCTTCTCTATGACGCCAACTATTTTGAAATTGTAGGCCCCTATTTTTAATTTTTTTCCGATAGGATCTTTGTTTTCAAACAATTTTTCCTTGACATCAAAACCGATCACACAGATGTACTTAGAATTCTCTACATCGAGATTCGTCACAAATCTTCCCGCTTCCGGTACGGCAGAAGATGTGAATAACTCGTTTTCCGTCGTTCCGCGAACGAAAATATCTTCCAGCGTCTTGGATTCATATTTGACGGGTCGAACAGTGCCCACGCTGGGATTAACCGCTACGATTTTATCTCCCAATGCTTTTTTAAGTTTTTTGCTTTCGTCAAACGTAATTTGCGGCCGGTTACGATACTTCCACCAGTCGTCCATGATGAGCCACGGATGTTTAGATACATATAGAACATCCGTTCCCATCGCCGACAATTGCGACTGAAATGAATTTCTCATGCCCACCATCACCGTCATCGTTGTAGATACGGCCGTAATTCCTATGACAATACCGAGAGTGGTAAGAAATCCTCGTGCTTTATTGGCGCGAATCGCGTTGAGCGCGATTCTGAACGCTTCTATTGTTTCGTAAAACAGTCGTTTCATATATAATCTTTTTGAACGTGATGGATTATCTGTCTTTAAGCGTCAACAAGAACTTTTTTAAATACTTTTCTACCGTTCATCATCTCATCGACTTCGATGCAACCGTCTTTTAAGCGAACGACGCGGCGTGCGTGCGACGCAATATCTTCTTCGTGGGTTACCAGGATAATCGTGTTCCCGGCTTTGTAGAGATCCTCAAATACGCCCATGATCTCTTCTCCGGTTTTTGAATCCAAGTTTCCGGTAGGTTCATCTGCCAAAATGATCGACGGGTTGTTCACCAATGCTCTCGCAATGGCAACACGCTGACGCTGGCCTCCGGAAAGTTCATTCGGTTTGTGTTTCATGCGTTCAGTCAGGCCGACTTTTTCAATCGCATCAAGTGTGGCGCTTCTGCGTTCCGATGCACCAACGCCCGCATAGATCATCGGTAATTCCACGTTATGAAACACATCTGAGCGAGGAATCAGATTAAAATTCTGAAACACAAAACCAATCCGTTTATTTCGGATCTCAGCTAATTGATCATCCGTCAATTTTGCAACATCCTGACCTTCAAAAAGATATTCGCCGCTGGTGGGCGTATCCAAACACCCTATCATATTCATCATCGTCGATTTACCGGAACCCGAAGGGCCCATGAGCGCGATGTATTCGTTTTTTTTGATCGTCATAGAAACCCCGCGTAGCGCATGAACCTGCTCCGTGCCGATCGTATACACTTTTGTCATATTTCTGAAATCTATTACCATTTTACGATCCTCATTTGGTCAGTGACTTTTTTGTTAAATATTAATTCCCGTCACGTTCTTCATCTTGTCCGCCTTTGGCCATCTTCTTCTCGTTATCAACTTTTACTTTGGATCCGTTCTCGAGCAATTTACTTATGGCGCGGTAATTTCCTATAACCACCTCATCACCCTCTTTAAGGCCTTCAAGGATTTCGATATGCGATTCGCTTTGAATTCCGGTCTTTACCGCTTTGGCTACTGAGGTTCCGTTTTCAATGACGAAAACAACTTCAACGACGCCGTCTTTATTTGGCTTGAATTCACTCGCCGTATCGTTGGCAATAGCTACGTCCTTTTCAACACCTTCTTTGTGTTTTAATTTTTCAGGTAACCGTACGGTAACGCATTGGATCGGAACGCTCAGCACGTTGGTTTTCACATCCGTTGTAACGTCGGACGTCGTGGACATTCCCGGTCTTAATGTCGGTATATTGTCCGATAAAGCGATCTTCACTTCAAATTCAGTTTTTTCTTCCTGTGTGCCCGCTGAAATGACATTGGCCGTATTGGCAATTTCCGTTACACGGCCGTGCAGTTTTTGATCGTTAAGCGCATCGACTTCGATGACAGCCGAATCATTTAAACTGACGGATACCACATCGTTTTCATCCACATTGACACGCGCTTCCATTTCTGCTAAATTGGCAACAACCATGATCACATCCTGAGAAAATTGTGACCCTAATGCAATTTCACCAACTTCTTTATTTAATTTACTCACCGTACCGGCAATAGGAGAAAAAATCTCTGTTTTACTCAGGTTATCCAAGTTTCGATCCAGATCGGCCTGCGCAGCTTGAACCTGGCTTTGGGCAGATTCTACAGCCGACCGGCTCGTTGAAAGTCCCGCCTCGGCCGATTGCAGTTCAGAATCGGCAGCAAGTTTCTTGTCATGTAAGCCCTTGATTCGATCATAATCCTGTTTAGCTTTAAGCAAACTTGCCTCCGCAGAAATCACCTGCGATTTGGCGCGCATGAGTTCCGCTTTGGACTGATTTACTGAGGCTTCATATACTGTTCGATCAAGAGAAACCAATAATTGCCCGCGTTGAACACGGTCCCCTTCTTTGACGGTCATTTTCGTGATTTTTGCGCTGACATTGGAACTGATCTTAATATCCGTCACGGGCTGAATTTTCCCGGACGCGCTGACCGTTTTGATCACGTCGCCGCGTTTTACTTTTTCCGTCTGAACCTCGATCAAGTTTTCTTTTTTATTCGCCAGATTAAATACGACGACGGCCGTGATCACAATTGCCAATCCGGCGCCGATGAGTATTTTTTTCTTCTTGGACATAGGGTTTCTCCTTAATAAAAGTAAAATTTAGTTGTAAGCTTAGTTACTCAACATTCCTACTGCCAGCAAATACTGCTGACGAGCGTAAATAAAATCGTAGATCGACTGCGTATAATTTGCTTCTGCTGTCGAATATCCCGTATTTGCCGTGATCTGATCCAAAACGGTTCCTGCGCCAAGATTATAACGTTCTGTAGCCAGGCGAAGATCTTCCTTAGCCGACTTTACGTTTTCTTCCGATAACTTCACATTTTCAAACGACGTTTGCATATTTAACAACGCAATTTTAATATCGAGCGCAACTTTACGTTTTGTGGTTTCTAAATTGCTTTTGGCAGTCTGAACGCTTTCATTGGCCCTTATGACACCAGCATTGGTTTGAAATCCTGAGAAAATAGGAATTTGTAGATTAATTCCAATACTGCTGCGGTCGTTCATCGTATAGGATTTATATGTTTTTGGTACAAAACCATCATTCCATTGATAGGTTGCAAACGCGCTTACAACCGGGAAATAACCACTTTTAGAGGCTTTTAGAGAACCCTGGGCGCTTTCAACTTTTTTTGTGGATGCTAAATAATCTTTTCGTTGTTCGAGTGCATTCTCATATGCGTCGTCAAACTCAACCTTCAACAATTCCGCATTTGGATCAAACGGAAGTTCGACTAAGGTGATTTCAGTGCGCACGTCGATGCCAATCAAACTATTCAAACTGGCTTTTGACGTATTTAAATTGTTCTTGGCCTTGTTGACTGATAACTTATCAGACCCAACCTGAACTCGTTGTTTGTACACATCGGATAATATCTGAGCGCCAAGTTTATTACGTTCTTCAAGTCTCTTAAGTTGTTCTTCGCTCCTCTTAAGATTCTCTTCACTGATCTTCAAAAGCTGCTGATTTTTCAAAACATTTACATAGGATTGGTATATCTGAAGAGTTACCTCTTGTTTTGCTTGTTCAAAATCGTATCGTGCAGACTTTTCGTCCGTTTTTGCTTGCGATATATCTACAAATTTCTTAAAACCGTCGAACAAGACGTAATTAGCCGTTACATTATATGAATAACTCTCAGAGCTATTTTTGACTCCTGAGGTTGTAAAAAAAGGACTAGACTGGTCTGACAAGGAATATCTGCCATTCAGGTCCACCGTAGGCAATGCGTTGCCCCACGTTTTTGGTAAAACGTTTGCAACAGTAGCGTTGTAAGAGTTTTGCGCCGTGATGACCTGAATATTATTTTGCATGGCAATTTTAACCGCTTCATCAATATCAATTGCCCTTTTTTCCTGAGCGCTTATCGTGGTTGACGCCGACAAAATCATCGCCAATAATGTCCATTTTTTCATAGTAATCTCCTCATAAGTTCAATATGATTTTTTAAACTAATTCTATATTCGTAATTCAAGAAACTTTGTTTCATTTTTTTTACTAATCTACAAAATATATTTTAAATTGCCAACCGCCCCCCGGTGTATTCAACAAATATTAGACAGATAAAGGTAACAAAAGTTTCAAAAAAAAACTCCATGAAGACAACTTCATGGAGTTTAATTCAAATGTCAGGATGACCAAAGTTACTCGATTTTATCCTCCCATACTTGTGCCTAGCGCTGTAAAACCGACACTGAGTAAAACCCATATTAGCCATAATCCGATAACCAAAGCAGCCGTTTTGCCTCTGGAAAACTTATATAACATCGACAGACCTATGATGAGTATGGCCAATTGCCAAAAAGTAAACAAATCAAACTTGCTCAAAAAAATATATAGCGGCGTTCGCGTCTGATCCGTAGCAATCAGCATTCCTAAACCGGTATCAACCCGCATCGTCTGGTTGGCCATCATTAAAGGCACTTTGATGATGCCTGCCAATATGTCTACCAACCCGCTGTAGCCAAAGATCGATAGGGCCTGGAGATAAGATCCTTCGCCTTTCATTATATTTTTCCCTCCAATATGAAGAGCCAGGCCCCCCAATAAATAGAACGCCAGAACGACAATGAATCCTACGCCGATCCCAACGGCCCAGAATTTTTTCATCATGGAAATTGCCTGATCTGCGCTTTCCTGCTTTTGACTATCAGGAATTTGAGTGTTCTTCATGATGGATTCTTTTGTTGCAACGGCCTGTTCTGCTTGTATTACCTCTTTTAACAAGATGCTCGTCGCAATGAACATTAAGAAAAACAAAATTAAGGGGGTCACCCAATCGGGTTTTACAATTAGCGCTTCGAACGTTTTAGATGGCGTTACGAACAAATTAATAATTCTACTGAATACGTTCATCTCAGCGACAGGCTCTGTTTGATTTGATTCCATCTTCGTACTCCTCAATAAGTTTTTTATTACTCACATGTTTGCATCACAGGGTTCTTTTGATTGACAAGTTAATTTAGGGTTTCAGTATGATTTTTCCAAATTGAATTCCATCTTTCATGCGTTGGAATGCGTGTGCAAAGTCCTTCAACGAGAAAACTTTATCAATAACCGGTTTGATCTCATGCGACCGGAAGAATGCGATCATATTTTTAAAATCCTCACTTGTTCCCATAGTAGAACCTTGAAGTGTAATTTGTTTCCAGAACATTTTTCTTAAATCGAGCGACTCAGGGTTTCCTGCCGTCGCACCGAAATTGACAATCCGGCCACCCGGCTTTATGAGCGCCAATAAATCTCCAAAGCCTTTACCGCCCGCACTGTCAATTATAAGATCAATCCCGCCGTAAGTCTCTGCCGCCGCCGTTAGTTTTTTGAAGGAGTCTTCATCGTTATAATTGCTTCCAAATGCTATTCCTGCTTTTATCGCACGTTGAATTTTTTCTTCATGACCCGATGTGGCCATTACTTTTACTCCGTAAGCTAAAGCCATCTGCATGGCCAGTGTGGCGACTCCTCCTCCAATTCCTGTTATGAGAACAACCTCATTTTTTTGCAGCTTTCCCTGTACAAACAGTGCGCGATATGCGGTCAAGCCTCCCAATGGCAGCACAGCAGCTTCTTCGTCGGTTAAATATTCTGGCTTTTCAAAAATATTGCTTACCGGAACGATCACATATTCCGCCAGAGTCCCGTTATCCGGCATACCCAAAATTCTAAAATCTTTCCCCTGTGCACGCGCATTATCGCCCCAACTTAAGCTCGGATGAATAACGACCCGTTGGCCAATAAGAACTTCGTCCTTTGGATCGCCAACACTTACAACTTCCCCGGCGCCGTCCGAACCTAAGATGACCGGAACTTTTATTTTGGCGTAAAGCCCCTGTACGATCCACCAATCCCTGTGATTGAGAGCTGCGGCTTTGAGGCAAACCACGGCTTCGCCTGATTTAACAAGCGGAAACTCAACATCTTCGTACGACAATTTCTCGAGGTTGCCAATATCTCGCAGAACTACCGCTTTCATTGTCTTCATAAACCTTACCGATCTATATTATTTTTCATACTTATCGGGTTTTTGTCATCACCATTTTATGTGGTCACGGTTTCCTTCGAACAATAAGCTTCGTAAGCCGCTGTTAGCTTTCCTGCAACATCTGAAGCGGTATGACCTTCAATCTCGAACCTTTGCAGCGCCCACAAGAGTTTACCGTCTTTAAATAACAGAACAGAAGGTGATGAAGGAGGAATTTCCGGTATCATGCTACGAACTTTGGCAACGGCTTCTATATCCTGCCCGGCGAATACAGTCGTCAGATGATCCGGTATAACTAAATTATTTAATGATAATGCAACTCCCGGGCGAGCCATTCCCGCGGCACATCCGCAAACTGAATTAACAACAACTAAGGTCGTCCCTTTTTTGTTCTTGATGTCTTCCTCGACCTCTGCAGTATTTTTCAGTTCCTTAAACCCGATTCGCGTCAATTCCTGTCGCATCGGTGATACCATTCTTTCGTCGTATGGCATTGTTTGTCTCCTTTATGTTTAAAATGATTGTAAAGCCAAAGAGTAATAGTTTAAAAATTCAAACTTAGAATAAGTCGTTGTCTCAAATTGTTGCAACTAAAATATAATGAGACACAACGACCGGGAATATCAAGTGAATTGAGAACCACAAGCCTATATTTTACAATATATAATAATATCGTAAAAGTTGGCAGACAATTTGTATTTAAATAAAATATCTTCAAAAAAAATTTTTATCCATCCATTAACAAAGGAGGAGTTCAAATGCAATCAAAGGAAAGAATCGCCGATTCGAGGAAAACTAAAAGTGCCCCGCTTTTTATGGATTTGGAAAGCCGCATTTTACGTTTTGGTTTGGACTGCGAGCCGACTTCCGCCAATGTGGTTGCAAAACGACTGCACATGAAAGAAAATCCGAAAAATATCGGCATGATAAAGGCCATAATGGAAAAACTGATCCGTGAGAAGAAAGTTTACAAGCTTGGCAGCCGTTATGCGATCGACCGTGGCGGCGGCATGAACCTAATGAAATCGTTCTGCATCAAACTGTCAAATGAGAATTATAAGATCAACAATTACGTATTTGAAAATATCAGTTCTCATATATAAGCCGGGAAATGGGTTTCATCACAGGCGTTCCGGTACCCGCCGGAACGCCTTTTATTTACAGTTTCTTTTTTATTTCTTACCTGCAAATTTTACCGCCTCCGGGAAATATTGTATGGCTTCCTGTATTGTCGGATCTGCCTTAAGACGCACCTGCGCCGATTCATTTAAACTCCAGATATAACGCGCCACTTCCGCCTTTACCACATTTTTCATATCCCCTCTGTCTTTCTCAATAGCCTTCTCATCGGCAAGAACATCTTTCTGATTGCCTAACCGAATTAATGACTGAAAATCGGATTCGGAAATTTCATACGATTTCAAAAAATTAGGATAATTTTCTTTGTATTGCACACGTAAAGCCGGGCCATTGGTTTCTAAAAACTTATTGACGTATTCCCGGAAAACACCTTTGCTCCATAGCTTCGCATAATATACGCTAAACGTATCATTACCAACATGGTAGTCGGGAACGATTCCTCCGCCGCCGAAGACCTTACGTCCCATCGTGGTGAAATAAATCTTTGAAGAGTCCGTTTGCAGAGTATCATTTAAATGCGCTTCCTTATAATAATCCTCCTGTGATTTACCGTTATACGAACGCTGGATCAGCCTGCCGCTCGGCGTATAGTATCGCGCCGTCGTGATGCGTACAGCAGATCCGTCATTCAAATCGTATTGCGACTGTACCAGCCCTTTACCGAAGGTTCTTTCACCTACAACGATTGCCCGATCCAGATCCTGCAAAGCGCCGGAAACAATTTCTGAGGCCGAAGCGGAATAACGATTGACTAAAATGATCATCGGAAATTTACGGTAGGAACTTTTTGACGTCGAGATGTATTCTCTCGACGAATTGGAAATACGCCCTTTAGTGTATACGATCATTTTTCCGCCCGGCAAAAATTTATCTACGATCATTTCCGCTTGCTCTAAATATCCTCCGCCGTTATTTCTCAGATCCAACACCAACTGCTTCATGCCTCTGATTTCGAGTTCCTGTATGGCGAGTTCGATCTCATCGGATGATGTTTCGGCAAATTTATTCAACCGAATATATCCGGTTTGTTCATCCCACATGAATTTAGCATCCACAGTGAAGATCGGTATTTTATCGCGAACAATGTCAAACTCCAACAATTCATTTACTCCGGCGCGTTCTATGCTTACATGAACCGTAGTCCCTTTCGGTCCTTTGAGCCTTTTGAATACATCCTCGTTCGTTATACCTTTGGCCGTGGTGCGATCGATCATGACGATCTTATCCCCGGCAAGAATTCCGGCGCGATCTGAGGGCGTTCCGGGTATGGGCGACACAACGGTCAGTATTCCATTTACGATTTCAAATGAAATTCCTATGCCTTCAAAATTACCCTGAAATTCCTCTTTGACTTGTCTCATTTCTTTCGGCGGGATGTATACCGAATGTGGATCGAGACTTTTCAGCGCCCCTATGATAGCGTCATCCACCAGTTTGTTACCGTCGACCTCTTCAACGTAGGTCTTCTCGATCATGTCGAGAACGCCCCTGAGTTTACCGGAATTTTCGTTGGAAAGCTTCGCAGACTGAGTAAAGCCGGTAACTACAGCGATGATCACCACGATCAGCAGCGCCGGCAATATTATTTTTTTTCTCATACGACCTCCCATATATCATTCTACTTTTGAGTAGTTATTTCGTTTTGACTCGCGTCTCGGTAAATTTCTTAGCCTGTGGAAAATACGTTACAGCTTGTTTCAGCGCTGGATCGTTCTGAAAACGTATCTGAGAAGCCTCAAAACTGCTCCATATATAACGAGCAATCTCGGCTTTCACCAAATTCTTCATCAGGTCTTTATCCGTATCGACTGATTTTTGCTCAATCTGAATACCCTTTTGAAGCCCTAGATTCACCATTTCCTGAATGTCCAATTCAGTCAGGTCAAAAGATTTTCCGAATTGCATGAAATTTGATTTATATTGATCGCGTAATGCCGGGCCGTTTTTTTCAAGATAATTATTTGTAAAATCCCTGAAAACGCCTTTTCCCCAGAGCTTGATATAATAAGCTGTCACAGTGTCATTGTCCGTAATGAAATAATCCGGAACAATACCGCCGCCGCCGAAAACTTTGCGCCCCATCGACGTACTGAACACTTTTGACGTGTCCGTATGCAGCGTATCGTTTAGCCGGGCTTCTCCATAATAATCTTCCAGCGATTTATTATCATAGGGTCGCTGTATAAGGCGACCGCTGGGCGTATAATAACGCGCTATCGTGATACGCACAGCCGAGCCGTCATTCAGATCAAATTGATTTTGCACCAACCCTTTCCCAAAACTCCGTTCACCTACGACGACACCCCTGTCTAGATCCTGTATCGCGCCCGCAACAATTTCCGATGCAGAAGCAGAGCCGCGGTTGATCAGCACAACGACCGGGTAACTTCGATACGATTTTTTGTCGCTTGAATAAAATTCCTGCGTAGAACCCGGAATTCGCCCTTTCATATACACGATCATCTTACCGCCGGGCAGAAATTTATCCACGATCATTTTTGCTTCTTCCAAAATACCGCCGCCGTTGTTTCGCATGTCCAGCACAAGTTGCTTCATCCCTTTACTTTCCAATTCCTTCAAGGCCTGCTCGATCTCATCCGACGTAGTTTCGGCAAACCGCACAAAACGTATATATCCCGTGTTTTCATCCAGCATAAATTTTGCGTCAACGCTGTAAACCGGAATCTTATCGCGAATAATGTCAAATTCGAGCAATCCTTCTATGCCCGTTCTCTGAATGCTGATGTGTACCAAAGTTCCTTTCGGCCCGCGTAATTTTGAAACCGCTTCATCCGTCGTTATACCCTTGGTCGTAACGGAATTAATCATCATAACTTTGTCGCCGCCCTGAATGCCGATCCTTTCGGACGGACTGCCGGGAATCGGCGTCACAATCGTTAACTGGCCATTGATTACATCAATCTGACTTCCGATACCTTCAAAGTTTCCTTTGAACTCTTCTTTAACTTGCTTCAATTCTTTCGGAGGAATGTACACGGAATGCGGATCTAGGCTTTTTAGCGCACCGATAATGGCGTCATCAACCAACTTTTCACCGTCAACTTCTTCAACGTAGGTCTTTGATATAAGATCTAAAACCGTATTCAGCTTGACGATATTTTTGTAGGCATTCTGCGCAGTATTGGAAAATCCGGTAATGGCGAGAACGACAACAAAAAGCGCGATCATGGGAATCCAGATTTTTTTCTTCATACAAATTCTCCGATTTATATTTAATGTTCTATTTTTCTTGATAGACTAAGTATTATGTTTACGCACCACACCTCGTCAGGTTTCAACGAAATCTTCCAGTGCGGGAATAAACAGGACTGTTGATATACTCGCTCAAAACCCTCTTCGGACAGAGAAATAGTTTCTACGGGATGCCGCCAAAACGTTGCGGGTTGTTCCAGTTTTAAATTAACATCCACGCCCAGCCAATGATCCACCATACCGAGTTCGGATACGTTCGCGTTGACACCTTTGCTTGCTAATTGTCTGTCGGCCAACGTCTGTCCTGTTACATAATAATAACGATCATCTGCCTTACCGGCTAGCAAAGTCAAATTCAATTCCGGTCCGAATAACGATTTTATAATTTTATCGCCGATATTTCGGAGTTCATATAATATTTGAATTTGTGTGGTGCCCGGAATAAGTGAAAAAGTTTTATGAAGCAGTAGTTTGGTCTGATCAACCTGTCCCTCGCGACTAAAAACATATTGTATTTTCTTTTCATCAGAATTGTTTTTCCCGCTAAAAGGATTTTCTATAAAGTCGCCCGATTCGATAAAATGGCCTTTGTAGAAATATTCAAATCCGGTATCCAGCGGTATGAAATGATCAAGGAAACTCTGTCGGGTAAACGAATCATATAACAAAAACTCATGTAAATTTTTTTCTTTAGCAAGGACAAGATCGTGGATGCTGGCTACATCATTACTGTTCTTTTTAACTTCTGATGCGGCACTATCGGCATTGAATTCAGTTAATTTTTTATGGTAGCCTTCTTCGCGGCGCGTCATCGTATCGCCGAGATTAATCGGCACGTCCTTGTAAGACAATTCAAATAACCCCGCGCCATTCTCAAGGTTAAAATACAAATCAAGCTGCTTGGTTTCTATCAGAATTTCTTCCCGCCCGTCTGCATCGTAATCGATTTTTTCAATTTGGTACCATTTTTCATTATCGCCGTTCTCTACCGTGTCCAGCAATTGTTCGCATAATAACATTTCGCGGTACATGGCATAACGGATATTATTGAGATAAATTCCACCGAAAACTCCGTGCCAGTATGGACAGTTGCATTGCGACGCCCATAGATGGTCTTGCGCTTTTTCCAGCAGACGGGCTTTTTCTTCAGCCGCACTTTGGTCTTCGGGCGTTACGACGGCTTTCAGCATCTGAATTCGGTTACTCAGCCTGAGCATTTTTTTGTGCATTCGATTAGCTTCGGGATATTTTACAGAAAAATTTCTCCAAAATCCGCCCCGCACAAAAATACCGTATTCATCAAATAAGTTTTTTTCTTTTAATGTATTTTCAAACTGTTCGTAGGACAGATAACTTTTTACGGGCAATGCCCAGTGCTGCATTTCACTGTAAGATGAAGACGGAATATAGACACGTCCGGAAGGTTTCACCAAACTCTGAGACTCAGAAAAATGCAGAATCCTAATCCAATCTTTGTTTTTCTCCAGAAGTTTAAAAAACTTCTCAAGCCATCCGTTTTCATATACATGCCGGTACGTCTGAGGCCAGATACCGAATTTTTCTCCATCGTCGGCGAAAACGGCAATCCGATCACCTTCTTCGGTCGCCATGTCTCTTAAATAATCTATCGTTATTTCGGGATCATGAAACGGAATCGTGTACCGCAGTGTTCTGCTGATGGGAAACACATTCACCTTAAGGCCCTCTTCCTCGGTGACAAAATAGCCGGTGAGATCCTCTTCTTCTAATCCGGTATATTTGAAATGCGTATCATCCAGAACGACGTACCGCATCCCCGCCTGATGAATAGGTTTAGGCAAATGCGGTTCCCAAATTCTCTCTGCCATCCACATACCCTGGGGTTTGACGCCGAACTTTTCCTCGCAATATGATGAGAGTTTTTTGATCTGTCCCAGTTTATCATGATCCGGTATAACAGACAAGATTGGTTCATAAAATCCTCCTCCGATAATTTCGATCTGTCCACTCTCTGCCATCACACGTAGCCGCGTAATAAATTCAGGATAGGTACGATCAATCCAGTCCAATAATATACCGGTAAAATGCATGTTAATTTTGATCGATGGAAATTTATCCAGCATATCCAAAAACGGTTTGTACGCCTTCTGATAAGCTTCGTCAAAGACAAAATCAAAATTTCCAACCGGCTGATGATTATGCAGCCCGATAATGAAATTTATTTTTTTCAAATCCTACTCTCGCGTGGTTTATTCAACAATGGCTTTAACAAAATCACGTGAATTAAATTCTTCCAGATCGTCAATTCCCTCTCCGATACCAATAAATAGAACGGGAATTTTTAGCTCTTGCTGGATTGCCAGTACAACGCCGCCCTTTGCTGTGCCGTCCAGTTTGGTAAGAATGAGCCCGGATATCTGCGCTGCCTGCGAAAATTGTTTTGCCTGCTGAATGGCATTCTGACCGGTAGTCCCGTCCAAAACGAGTAACGTTTCGTGCGGCGCATCAGGTATCTGTTTTTCGATAACACGGCGAATTTTTTTCAGTTCCTCCATCAAATTGATCTTGGTATGAAGCCGCCCCGCTGTATCCACTAATACTACGTCATATCCACGGGTTTTGGCCGATGTAAGTGCGTCAAATACGACCGATGCAGGATCTGCGCCTTCCGCCTGACGAACGATCTCCACAGCCGAACGGCGAGCCCAAACTTCAAGCTGCCCTCCGGCAGCTGCCCTGAAAGTATCTCCGGCCACCAGCAAAACCTTGCTTCCGGCCTTTGCAAAACGATTGGCAAGCTTGCCGATGGTCGTCGTCTTGCCTGTTCCATTCACCCCAACAATCAATATGACAAACGGCTTATGCTGATGTATCTTCGACTCCATCGGAATATGGTTCTGCATGACAATCATTTTCTCTATCTCATCCTCAAGCAGGGTATAGATGATCTGCGTATCGTTTAGTTTTTCCTTTTTTATTCGCTGCCGGAGTTTCTCTAGAATTTTGTGCGAGGTCATGACGCCTATATCGGCCGTAATTAATATCTCTTCAATCTGCCCAAGCAAAGATTCATCAATTACAGTTTGGCCCTGCAATACAGCCGAAAGTCTCCCAAAAAGATTGTCCCGCGTTTTTGCCAATCGTCGTTTCAGTGTTTCAATAATCGACATGTTCCGGCCTGATTTAAAATTTGCGAAAAAAATAGTAGATATGAATTGCAACGACTCCAATCGAATCGGCGAAGAAGTCTAATGCGGACGCATACCTGCCTCGAACAAAGCTCTGATGAAATTCATCGGATGCTGCATATATCAAACAAAAAAATAAACTCCATCCGATAATCCATATTATGTTTTTCTTTCTTGCATAACCGTAATGAGTAAAAGCACGTAATGAACAAAAAGCCAGAACCGCATAAACGCCCGTATGAACAAATTTATCCAATGACCAAACATCCAGAAGTGGCAAGGACGAGCCCTCAATCGACGAAGAAATAAAAATAACAATCATCCAAACAATTAAAGGATAAAAAGACTTTGTTTTAAGCGATTCTGAAGACATGTCTGAATTCACAATTCTATTTCCATTAGAAGGGCTGACCCAACGTAATCTGGAAAGCGATCGGAGAAATGAGCTTAGCGCCCTTGGAGCTAATCGTCCGCACATCATCTGTAACGACGTCGCGCACTTTAAGCTTATTGATATTAACTAATTTATATCCAACGTCTATACGTACCGGCCCTATCAAGGTTCTAATGCGCGTTCCGATACCCGCGGCGCCGACAGGTTGAATTGGCAGTTTCTTGTCGAAGTTCTTAAAATCATATTCCGTCCATACGTTGCCGTAATCAAAAAACGCGGCTATATCCATACCGCTTATCACGTCATTCGGATTTCGTGAGATATATAAATTGTATCGAAACTCGATACTGGCCTCCATAATACTGTTGCCGCCCAAGTAGGTAAGTCTGCTCGATACTTTTCCCGAACTATCGGTAGTGAGCCTTTCTTCAATAACGCCCAATTCTTTGATGCCCCAGCCGCGGATACTGTTAGGGCCGCCGCCGTAAAATTGCTCGCTGACAGGAATGATTGTCTTATCCCCGCCAACGTAATAGGGAATATCCGAACCTACACGTGCACGCAGCGCCAACGATATTTTTTTTGATAATCCAAAATATTTTCTATTGTCTAAACTCAATTTCACATATTTAAGATCCGACGGTAAGATGAAACCTGCAAAATCACTGTTAGCATAGATGAGAAAACCCGTATTAGGATAGAAAAAGTCGTTGCTGCTGTTAAGTGTGAAGCCCAACCTTGAGTTCGTAGTAAAAAAGTTTTTATTCGTTTTGTCGCTGGCTTCCGTTCTGAGAAGCAGTTTCCGCGTAAAGGACAACGGCGTAAAGTTCATGCTTAACTGCCTGTTAAATTGACGAACAAACGTAGGCGAAACTTCGTAGCTGAGTTCATCGAATGCCTTTGTGTTGTTACGTTCGGCTGAAACTGAGAGCAGGAGATCGTTTTCAGCGTCGCGAATAAAAGGAAGTATAAATGACGGCTGACGAAACGTTATTTTTCCCTGCATATAATTTGCGAACAATATGTCGTTTACAAATCCTTTGCTCACCTGGCTTGAAACTTCGAGTTTTCTCGCTCCGCCGAAAAAATTTCTGCTTTGCCATGATACCTGCAAACCGAGAAACGGGAGATTACTCAATCCGCGGCGTTCGCTGGCCGGCAAATCTCTGAAATCGGTGGTAATACCAAAGCCGGGTTTAATGATCTTCTCTTTTCTCTCGCTCACCGACATCGTTATATTTAACGTATCAACCGGGATGCCAAGTTCATCCAAATGCATATCTTTCCCGATTAAACGATTGTCTGCATGTTGTTTTATCGAATCCAGTATGGCGGCAAGTTCCGATTTGGAAGCTATCAGCGAAGAATCAATCTGGCCGCGTTTTCTGGACAATATAGGTTTTACAGATCGAAATACACTGAGGCCGTTAATCTGGCCAACGCTCAGACCTAATTTATCCGGGTCAAACGGCTTACCTTCCTTATAACGTACCTTCAGCAGGATCACTTCGTCGTTCACTATTTTTTTTGTCGTATCCGCATTGTTATTCTGCTTTTTATAGTAATTACCGGCTATATCGGTTTTACCGAACACCGTATATCGTCCGGGAAATACTGTGTAAACTAAATTTACTTTGCGTTCCTCGGTAGATATTGTATCGATAGATTCCGATACTTCCGCTGAATAATAACCGTATTGGCCGTATATCTTTTGAATGGTCGCTTTATCAAGGTCGATATTTTCTCTGACAAAAATATTGCCTTTTTGAACGATAAGTTGCGATATGATTTTTTCCGGATCGAGATTACGCTTGGGATCAATCAGTGGAAGCGATGAAGTCACCTTAATTCTAGGATCGTCAGCAAGTACTGTCGGCTTGCCTTCGCGGATATAGATCTTAACAGAAATTTTTCTGCGGTCTTTCGACAACGTTGCTTTGTATTTCACTATCCGGGCGTCAAAATACCCTTGTTCCTCGTATAACGAGCGGATCAACCGGAGGTCTTCCGTTAATATCTCATTGACAAAGAAATAACGATTAGTGCCTATACCGGGATCCCAGAACGTCAGCGTTACAATACGTGTCAGGTTATTGACAAACCACGAGCCGGCTTTACCAAAAAATCCAAGGTCGCGATCTTCTTCTTCTCCAACTTTTAAGGATAGGTTTAATGTGGCTTCATCAAAAACATTTAGACCGGTTGATTCACCCTTATCGTCCAGTCCGGTGAACTCATATTCTTTACCGGATACAAAAACACTATCCTCAAAAACCGGCAAGGAATCAATCAAAGCTCCGGAAGAATCTACGTACACGGAACGAAATCGTGTCCGGGTTTCTTCGAATTGACCTAAGACATTTGAATTGAAATTTAAAAAGAGCATCACCGCAAAAAATAACCCGGAAGCCCAATGTCGAATGGAAAAACGCATGGATGGGAATAGATTACTATGATTTCTTTTCAGGAGGATAGTTGTGTTGTAGTTTTTCAACAGACAAACCGCTTAATAGTTTTTCATCAACTTCAATCTCATCAACAATTCCGATTACAGCCGCTTCAATGGATAGTTCGTTCGGTTCATCGGTGATCGCGCGCCTCGCCGCATGCCCGTATGAACAAATAACTAATTCACCGATACCGGCGCCCAGCGTGTCGGCAACCACTACCACGTTGGTATTAGGCGCTTTGTCAATATTGACCGGATGAACCATAAGAAACCGGAGCGATTTGACATTGTCCACTTTCTTAGTTGCCCAAACTGTTCCGACGACTCGTCCTATAAACATATATCGTTTCCAGAAAATTAAGGATTAGTAGATCAAATACAAGGCCAAGCCGCCGCTCAAACCGCAGATCAAATTGACCCGGTCGTTATGAAAAAATTCCCATCCGCGGATTAAAGTTGAACGTGTGCCACAATGTACCTTGCGTTCGGTCACTTTTTTGCACCGCTCGCAGAGATACTGTGATTGAAAAGTTGCTCCAAGAATGCTGTCCACCGTGCTTCCAATTAATCCTGCTAAGATAATCCAAAAAAAGCTAAACTCCAATGAACTTTTCAGAAATAAGTCTCCGTTGACCCCATACCCGCTAACGGCGATGCTTAATGCCCCGAGAGCCCCGCCCAATGTACCGGCAAGCGTTACACCGCCGGAAGTTCCCGCCGCCACTTTTCTAAAATTCAGAATGTTGCGGGGCGCGGCTGTGAACCAAACTCCGATTTCCGTAGCCCAAGTGTCGCTCGTAACCGCAGCTAATACTCCCAGAAAAACAAAATACCAATCCTGATTCGGATAATAGAACGATAGAATAATAATAATACCTGCAACGCCGCCATTGGCAATAACCTGACCGACGTCGCGGGTACTGCTCTTTTCAAACACGAGATCGTATTGCTGCTTGCGGTTTTTGCCAAGCCTTGAGAGAATGCTGGAGGTTAAAAAAAACACCAGGATCGGGGCAGCCCATGTCCAGCCGCCCAGCCCAAACACGATCGTTCCTAAAATGAAAGCCGCCGTAGCCCCTCCGGCATTTAGAAAACGCGCATAGTATGATAGTAACGAAACGGCGAGTGATAAGAACGTTGCAAATAAAAATTGTAAAACAAAACCTTCAGATGAATTTGTCATGACCTGAACTACCAATGCAACGCTGAGCGGAATGGTCATATTATCCGAACCTCTGGCTGAAACCGCTTCCGAAGCGGTTGCCATCATAGAGGCTGTCAATGCCGTTATCAGAGCAAGCTGCCATGACCATGGAAGAAAATTCCACCGGTCGAGACAATAAAACGAAATAAGAATTACGCAAAAAGATACTAGTAACATGCCGGCAGAGCCTTCGATACTTTTGGCATCACCGGTCAAATTGTAGATGTGCGGTCTCTTCCAATGTCCGCCGATCAAAGCGGCGGATGCATCGCCGATCGCCAAGACCAACATGGCGGTCATGAGCGCGGGCTTATTATGATCCCAGCATAGAAAAGTGAGCAATGAAAAAGCCAATGGATACCATGCCGTACCGTAGGTAGTTCGGCTCGTACCGTGTATACCCTTTAGCCAATGAAAACGAACAGCGAAGTAATTAAAGGCAGTAAAAAAAATACCCAGCGCGACCGCGGGCGTTTTGGATGTCAAAAATAAAGGCGATATGAATACAAGCAGGCCGGTTCCGATGTGGATAATCTTTCGTGTGACCTCGCCGGACCAATGAAAACGGCGGCGAACCCATTCGACGATTACTAACAAAAAACCAAGCAATAAGAAGGCAGAAAGGCCGTAAAACCAATCCTGATTCGAGGTGGGCTCGTGCATCATTTACGTTACGGAATGAATCGATGGTTTTCTGCGCTCGGATGCGCGCGGTTTGAGCGGAACGCCGTCATTGGTCAGCACTTCGAACGGGCATATCTCCACGCAAAAATCACATTCGGTGCAATTAGAGTGAATCACGCTGAGGCGAACTTCGGTAAGTTCCATCGCATCAAACGGACACACTCCCACACAGGCTCCGCAAAGATCACATTTATCATAGTTAATCTGAATCATACCAATGGGTTTTTCCGTTTCTAAACTTTTTCTAATGCGGCTTTAATATCGGCAATCAGATCTTCGGGATCTTCACAGCCGACGGATAGCCTTACCAATCCGTCAGTCAGATGCAGCTTTATCCGGTCCTCGAGCGGAATGGAACCGTGCGTCATACTTGCCGGGTGACAAATGAGACTTTCGACGCCGCCCAAACTTTCCGCTAAAGCAAAAATTTTGACGTTGCGTAATAAATTTTTCCCGTTTTCCAATGACCCCAATTCGATTGAGATCATTCCGCCGAAACCGCTCATTTGCTTTTTTGCCAATTCATACTGCGGATGCGACGGCAATCCCGGATAATACACTTTTTTAACTTTGGGATGCGTACTGAGGAACTTCGCCATTTGAATGGCATTTTCATTATGCTGACGCATGCGTAATGCCAGCGTTTTAGTGGAGCGCATTACCAGCCAGCAGTCAAACGGCGAAGGCACTCCGCCGATCGCATTTTGCAGAAAACGCAATTTGTCGTGGAGTTCCTGACTACCCGTAACCACAATGCCGCCGATCACATCGCTGTGGCCGTTGATGTACTTCGTCGTGCTGTGCAGAACGATATCAATTCCAAACTCCAACGGTCGTTGAAAATACGGACTCATAAAGGTGTTGTCCACGACCGTAATGAACTTATTTTTTTTACCGATCTCAGCAACGGATTTCAGATCGGTAATGGTCAGCATCGGATTGGTCGGGGTTTCCACATAAATCATTTTTGTTTCTTTAGTAATTGCGTCGGTAATATTTTTTACGTCCGACGTATCCACCCATGAAAAAGTCAGGCCATAGCGGCGCATGATCTTGTCAAAGAAACGAAACGTCCCGCCGTACACATTATCTGAAACGATCACATGATCTCCGGCGCTCAGAAGCCCGGCTATTGCCTGAATGGCCGACATGCCGCTTGAAAAAGCTAAACCAAATTTTCCGTTCTCCAAAGCCGCAATATTGTTTTCCAATGCAACGCGCGTCGGATTGATCGTGCGCCCGTAATCAAAACCTTTGCTGACCCCGAGTTCCTCCTGAGCATACGTCGACGTCTGATAGATCGGCGTAATGACCGCGCCGGTAGTCGGATCGGGCGTTTGCCCGGCATGAATTGAATCCGTTAAAAAACCCATTCTATTTTTCTTTCTCAGTCTATTTTATTTTAAATTATTTACCCGCTAAATAATCGAGAAGATCGATCCGTGTCATGATGCTGAGCGGTTTACGTTGATCGTCCACGACCACGACGGCATTAGCCTGGCGGAATATTTCCTGCAAAGTCGAAATCGGCGTATTCGGCGCGACCATCGGAACCTGCCGATTCATACATTTTGAAATCAGCGACGAACTCTGTCCGGCGCCTGAACTTAAATACTCCATCAGATCCGCTTCCGAAACGATGCCGACCAATACGCCGCCGGAGGTAACCGGCAATTGCGATATGCCTTTTTCGCGCATCACAGCAATCACCTTTTGGATGGTCTGCATGTCGTCGGAACAAACCAACGCCGGCCGTGCGGATTGCCCAAGAATATCTTTGACCTTTCCCTGAATCGGTTTGGATTCAAAAAATTTATTTTCCCGCATCCACTTATCGTCGACAAATTTAGTCATATAATTTCGCACACCGTCCGGCAGAACCACGACGCAATTCTGTCCCGTTTTCAACTTAGACGCTTTTTGCAGAGCCGCGTATAAAGCGGACCCGCTTGAACCGCCGACCAGCAACCCCTCTTCACGTATCAGGCGGCGCGAAAGTAAGAATGAAGGCTGATCCTCCGTTTTGACCCATTCATCAATAAAAGATCGATCCAATACATCCGGAACAAAATCGTATCCGATGCCTTCGACCTTGTATGTGCCGACGTCCGCGCCGCCGCCCAAAATCGAACCCACCGGATCCGCGCCGATCACGATACATTTCGGATTATGCTCTTTTAATCTTTTTGCCACGCCGGTGATCGAACCGCCGGTTCCCGCGCCCATGACGATCATATCGACTTTCCCATCAAGATCATCCAGAATCTCTTTTGCCGTTTCGTGATAATGCACATTGGGATTATTGGGATTGGAATACTGGTCGAGAATATGCGCATTGGGAAGTTCCGACTGCAGGCGCCGCGCAACGCTGATGTGGCTCTCGGGAGAATCGAACGAAGCTTCGGTCGGAGTACGGATAATTTCAGCGCCCAGCGCCTCCAGCACCACCTGTTTTTCTCTGCTCATCTTTTCCGGCATCGTGATGATCACGCGGTATCCGCGAACGGCTCCCGCTAAAGCGATACCTATGCCGGTATTGCCGCTGGTCGGTTCGATCAATGTATCGCCGGGTTTAATGCGGCCTTCAAGTTCCGCCGCTTCCACCATGGATTTACCGATACGGTCTTTGAGCGATCCGCCGGGATTTAAGAATTCACATTTAGCGTACAGATTACATTCCAGATGCGCGCCGACCCGATTGAGTTTCACGAGGGGCGTTCGCCCTATGACTTCGATAACGTTGTTAAATTTCATGCGTCCGTAGGTGAGTTATTATATTAGGGATTATTTTACGCAGATTAAAAAGCGATCTCTTCTTTTTGTATCATCGCCTGTAGGCGGTCGGATTCTTCGAGCGATCTCTTGAGAAATTCATTCGTTTTTGATTTATCTTCGCCCAGAATTACTAAAAAGGCATCGTTGAGCAGTTGGGTCAGAACAAATACGCGTTTCCCGCCGACGGTAACGGTCGTCTGAATTTCCTCTTTCGCTGATTCGGTGGAATTGTCAGCAGGAACTGAAAAGATCTTTTTCCCTTCGTCCAGAAACACGGAAGAAAAAGAACCAAGCTGGGATTCGGCCGTTTCATCTTTAACGTTTGAGTGAAGAACCAACCCGTCAGAGGAAACGATTGCTACGGAAGTTCCGGCGGCTATTTTTTCAATATTTACAATTACCTGATCAAAAAAATCTTTGTGCGATATCATGGCAACCCTTCGCTAATTCACGTGTGATTTGAGTTCCTTCATGGCGCAATTAATGTCGTAAAGCACGAGGCCGAGTTTGGCGCTGGTAGTGGTAAAAACGGTGAGCAGCGTATCTTTGCCTGCGCGGGTAATGATGATATACCCGTCTTTGCCGTGAATGGATATCTGCGACATTTCACCGAGCATAGCGTCTTCCGCGCTGGTTTCGCCCTGATTAATCAGCGCCGCAGAAATGGCGGCAACGCGTTCGTCTTCGATATTGTCGGGCAGAAGCGAGGCGATGATGAGCCCGTCATTACTCACTAATGCAACGGCGCTCACGCCGGGAGTATCGTTTCTTAAGCGCTTGAGAATTTCTTCCATTGTCCACCTGTTATAATGAGGTTTAACCGAGGGAGTGAAATGATTTTTGAATGGGGCAAAATAAACAGAAAATCATATAAAGTCAACACACAAAACCGCTGTCGGATCGGATTCGATACGGGCTTAGACGTCCGCTTCATTAAAACTTTCGACGGCGGAATCGAGATCATCGAAAAACTCAAAAACGCGGTCCAGTTTAGCGATCTCAAACATCTTGGAGACCTTTTCGTGCGCTCCGACGATCCGCAGGTCGCCTTCATCGGCAGTAAATAACCGTCGCCCGAGCAGTAGCGATCCCAATCCCGAACTGTCAATAAAATCAACGTCCGACAGATCCACTACCACATCGTGAATGCCTGCGTCTTTCATTTTCACGAATTCCTGTTTGTATAAGTGCGATATCCGGCTGTCGAGACGCTCATCCTTGATACACATCACCGTTACTTCATTGATATCCTTCTCGGTGAAATTGATTTGTTTTTCTTCCATAATAGAATCTCCGTTTAACATTTGAATTTTAATCGTTTGATCATAGTTTAATTGGCCAGATGACAGCTGACAAAATGATCTTTTTCTATTTCTCTTAATTCAGGCTGAATTTCTCTGCATTCCTGATTGGCAATTGGGCATCGTGTGTGAAAGGCGCATCCCCTCGGTGGATCGGATGGATTTGGAATTTCTCCTTTCAGTATGACGCGTTGTTTCTTCGATGCCGGGTCCGGCGAAGGCACGGCGGACAACAGAGCCTGCGTATACGGATGAAGCGGATTTATATATAATTGCCGCGTCTCAGCCATCTCAACCACTTTGCCAAGATACATCACGGCAACACGATTAGATATATGACGCACTACGGCCAGATCGTGCGCAATAAATAAATAAGTCAATGAAAGCTGTTTCTGCAGATCAACGAGTAAATTAATGATCTGCGCCTGAATGGAAACATCGAGTGCCGAAACAGGTTCGTCGCACACGATAAATTTAGGTTCCACCGCCAGCGCCCGCGCAATACCGATTCGTTGCCGCTGGCCGCCGGAAAATTCATGCGGAAATTTATACCGCTGCGCCGAAGAAAGTCCGACCATCTCCAAAAGTTCATTTACCCGCCGCGCGGCCTTGTCGCCTTCGGCAAGCTGATGCACGTGAAGTATTTCGCGCAGCATGGATGCTATATTCATGCGGGGATTCAGAGAACTGAACGGATCCTGAAATATGATCTGCAGATGACGCCGATACGGCCGAAATTGCCGATGATCCATGCGCGAAAGGTTTGTCGTTTCATAATACACATCGCCGCCGGTAGACTCGATGAGGCGCAGCATACATCTTCCCGTAGTGCTCTTTCCGCAGCCCGACTCGCCGACCAGTCCCAGAGTCTCTGAAGGCCTAATTTCAAAGGATACGCCGTCAACGGCTTTCACAGTTTGGACTTTTTTTGAAAAAAAAAGTTTCGATGAAACAAAATGCTTTTTCAGCCCGTGAACTTGGATTAGCGGACGCCCTGGTGTCAATGAGTTCATGAATTATAATTTGTAGTGAGATGGTCTTCCATTCAAAGTACGGCACGAGTGACGAAAAGTCAAGCAGATGAAAGCACATTTTTTTGAATTTCCGCAATAAATTCATTGCGAGCACTTCGTACGATAGATTTTTTCTTGAAATTGAACTTATATTTTTTAAATTAAGTAACAATTGTTCTAATTGTAGCGTAATGTATGCACCCTTTTTTCTTATTGCCAAGGTTAAGCCGGAGTCATTTATTCATGATTTCTTTAGCTAATCGGTGTATTACTGTTTTCGGACTGATCTTTGCCCTGCCTGTCTACGCCCAGCAGAATAATTATTCCATTGAAGGTTCAGTCAAAGACCTCTACACAGGCAAAGGTTTACCGGCCGTAAATGTGTATATCCAGGAATTGCAAAGAGGCTCGATCACCGATTCGTCCGGCTCTTACAAAATCGGCAATCTTAACAAAGGAATTTATTCCGTTTCTTTTACCCGTGTGGGATACAAAAAGCAGGCCCGGAAAATCAATTTTGAAAAACACATAACCATCTTTCTAAACGTCAGCATGGAAGAACAATCCATCGTATTTGAAGCAATTGAGATCACGCCAGGAGTCATTGAATTGTCATCCGAGGAAGGCGCCTCGTCTACTATTACCAATCAGGAAATCCTCTCTTCCGCAAGTATATTTTCCAAAGACGTGTACCGCAGTCTGCAAGTCGTGCCCGGAGTATCTAATAGTGAGTGGAGTTCAAAGCCGCATATCAAAGGCGGCAACCCCGACGAGATGGCTGTGATCATAGACAATTTGGAAATATACGAGCCTTTTCATCTGGAGGAAATCGACGGGCCGTACAGTGTGATCAGTTCCGATCTCGTGAAAGATATGAAACTTATCACCGGCGGATTTGCCCCAAAATACGGCGATAAGATGTCCGGTATTCTCAAGATCAACACCATCGACCGTGTGGACGACGATTCCATCAAAGCCTCCATTGATTTTTCTAATGCATCGGCTGCATTGAATCAACGCATCAGCGATCGTGTTAACGTTTTCTTCAGCGGCCGCAGAAGTTATGTCTACCTGCTGGAACAGGCGTCCGACAATAATTTTCCAACGGTGGTGTACGATCTATGGAGTAAACTTGATTATAAAATGGATGCGCAGAACCGCCTGTCGCTCAACTTCATGTTTCTGAAGGACGAGATCAAATACAAACAGGATTCCACATTCCTGCGGCGCGAGTTTTTCGACAGTTATAAAATGAATTATTATGTCTGGCTGAATTGGTATAAACTTAACAATGAACGACGGTATTATTCAACAACCGTCGGGTTTCAAAATCTGGACAAACATGCCGACTTTTCTTTTGACGGCAGTTTTACTGACGATAACGCCGACCGGCGTTCTACAAAAATTGTAACTTTCAAACAGGATCATTATTGGAAATGGCACAATGACCACACTTTAGAATTTGGGTTGGATGGCAACGTTTTTTTTAATGATTATTTCTACCGGGAATTCCGGGTTAATCCTACAGAAACCACGCCGTACGCCATTTCAACGGACGTTATCTTTGTTGACTCCAAGACAGAAGGATATACCGCATCCGGATACGCGCAGGACACTTACCGGTTTTCCGACAATATCAACGTGCTCTTGGGCGCTCGCCTCTCCAGCCAGAGTTATACGGATGCGCCGCAGATTGCGCCGCGGGCCGCGCTCAGTTATGAATACAGCGACCAATTGAATTTCAAATGGGCGTACGGATGGTACTATCAGCCGGATAATTTTCAGAAAATGAAAGCGTACGATAATCAGTACAAATTATATTCGAAGCCTGAGAAGAGTATCCATTACGTTATGAGCGCGGCGTATGCTCCCGATCCTAATTCCGGAATCACAGCCGAGATTTATTATAAGGATTATCCCCGGCTGAATGACGATTACAATTTTGATTTTTCCAACCGTATCGAAGGCGTCGGCATAGTTGACAAGCCATATAACACGCAATCGGGTTATGCTGCAGGATTTGACCTATTCTTCAAAAAACGATACAGCGCTTTTAATCTGCTCAGCGTCGGCTACTCCTTTTCCGTCAGCCGGATCAGGAACCACCTGAATATTACCGCACCCAGAGATCTGGATCGAACGCATTCTCTCGCGGTCAACAATATTTACAATTTCGGACATGGCTTGTCCCTGAGTACCTTATTTCGCCTGCATACCGGCGATCCCTACACGCCCAGCAGCGTACGCATTCTCGGCGACAGTTCCGTCACCGACAGCCGCATATATTATTTGACGGAAACAAAAAACAGCGGACGCCTTCCCCTATTTCACTCTTTGGACATTAAACTTGAAAAACGCTGGAATCTTAATCAGATCTATCTTGTTACTTACGGCGGAATTATCAATCTGTATGATCACAAAAATATCCGCCAGCGCGCATGGAAACGCGAAGTCAGTAACGGGAAAGTGACGTCGTATTCGCAAAAAAATCAACTCTATTTTCCGCGCGTTTATACACTTGGCCTTAGCCTGGAACTCAGTATTCCGAAGAGCAGGTAAGATGAAACAAATAAGCGTCACAAAATTCACTCTTCGCCTATCTCTCGTCATGGCGTTGACATGCGCGATGTCCTGCGATCATAAGTCCACTTTCGGCCCCGAAGCGCCGGCAGGCACTACTTTGGGTTTCAGCGGTGAAGACTATGGGCAGTCTATTGTACAGACGCGTGATGACGGCTATTTTATCACGGGTTATACCAACAGTATCCGCGACAACTATGACATGTATGCGATCAAAACCGACAGGCATTATAAAATCCAATGGTCAAAAACTTTTGGAAACGCAAATATCGACAAAGGATATAAAGGCCGGCAATCCAATGACGGCGGCTTCATCATGGTTGGAACAGTTTCCATAAAACCCGGTAACAATGATATTCTATGTATCAAGACGGATAAGCAGGGCAACGTGTTGTGGTCACGGCACTTCGGAGGAACTTATAATGAAGATGGACGCTCGTTTGTCGAATTACCTGACGGCGGGATAGTTATTGCCGGAACGACGGAAAGTTATGGCCAGGGCCAAGGCGATGTGATGCTGATAAAAGTGGACGCTCAGGGACGGCTCAAGTGGACGAAGACCTACGGCGGCACCGGCAGTGATCGCGCCTTCGACATTAAGAACGCGGCGGACGGCGGATTTGTTGTTACCGGCAGAACGTCGAGTTTTGGCGCAAGCGTGTACGCCACTTTCCTGTTGAAAATCGATTCCGACGGCAATCAGATATGGTTTTCAACGTCCGGCGGCGCGCAGGATGAAGGCGTTTCCGTCGTCCAAACACCTGACGGCGGATTTATCACAACCGGGCGCATCTACGTCGGACTCGGCAATTACCAGATCTATTTGGTGAAATTCGAAACCAACGGTAATGTGGCGTGGGCGAACATTATTGGCTTTACGACATACGAAGAATCATATTGTATTACCCCATCAAGCGACGGCAACTATATCATTACCGGGGAAACCCTTTTGGATAACTTCGCCGGCGATTATCAGGCGCTCATCGTTAAGATCAATCCATTGGGAAATGTGATTTGGGTCAAATCGTACGGCGGCGAAAAGCAGGATATCGGGCTTTCGATACAACCTACAAATAGAGGCTACGTCGTCGCCGGTTACACCTTCAGTTTCGGACATGGGAATGCCGATATCTACGTACTCAATATCGACGAGGACGGGGAACTGCAGTAAAACGACTTGTTCGTTACCGATCATAATTTTTTTGTAATTAGAAAAATATGTTGTAAGTTTTACACATGGTTTGACACTATATATCTAAGACAAACCATGGAGTCTGTATGAAAAAAATTCTCACCTTCTCAGCCCTGCTCTACATCCAATCGTTAATAATAATTACCCCATCATTCACCCAGGATCAAAACTGGCAGCACTTTTATTACAGAAATTATTCCGGTTATGTCGCAGATGACAGTAACTATGTTTGGGTTGCGGCCGGTTATAACACCTTAGCCCGGTTTGACAAAACTACGGGCACTTTTGAAACGATTAAGCGTGACGGATACTATTTTCCTTTCGCTGTTGACAGAAAACATCGGCTCTGGTTCAACGACATTGAGGGGCTTTCGATGTATGACGGAAAAGATTTCACAAACTTTACAAATACCCCTGTCAGGAATTTTTGGGATATCAAGACAGATACACTCGGTCATGTCTGGTTTTGCAAGCACGACACTTTAGTTAAATTTGATGGTACGCAATATTCAATTTACACACCTACAAACTCAGGTCTTCCGCCATTTAATATAAATGGCATTGCTGTTGACAACCATAGTAATATATGGCTTGCGACTGACGGCGGGTTGGTAAAATTTGATCGAACCCAATGGACGATCTACGACTCATCTAATTCAACCTTGGATGGCAGTTATTTATCATGCGTTAAAGTCGGCTTCGATGAAAAGGTGTATGTGGTCGAAAGTTCATACAAACTCCACATATTTAATGGGTTTTCTTGGTCGGTTCAAACTATTGCTTCTTATGGATACGTGGAATGCATTACTACAGACCAGAGCGGAAATGTTTATATGGGCGGCGGACGAACAGGAATTATAAAATTTGATGGTGACAATTACACTACATTTAATACTAGTTATTATGGCCAGGATGACGACGTAAATCAGCTTGCCGTAGATGATCAGGGAAATGTCTGGTCGGCCGGGAACGGGTATGGGTTAACCAAATTAACTTCGTCAGGTATTGCTTTTTATGGCTATGAGGTACTCTCGGACGATATCCATTGCATCGACATAGATCGCAAGGGCAACAAATGGTTTGGAACCGATCTTGGCTTGTCAAGGTTTGATGGGAGCACTTGGCAAACCTATAATTTTTCTAATTCAGGTCTGCCTGCTAATGATATTCGCGCCATAGCCTTGGATCGGCAGGACAATCTCTGGCTCAGCGTCAGATGGCCGTGGGGTTACTATGAATATGATGAACCCTACATTTTCAATGGCGACACTTTGGAAGGCGGCTTAGCCCACTTTGACGGGGAAAATTGGACCGTTTATAATAAACATAATTCAGACTTACCATCACTTAGGATCGACGCAATTCATGTTGACAAAAATGGAATCGTTTGGATAGGCACACAGGATGCAGGCCTTGTTAAGTTTGACGGCTCAACATTTTCATCCTATGCTCCTTCAAATTCCTTATTTGTCTCAACCATTGCTTCCGATCCGTCCGGCGTATTGTGGATCGGGACGAATGTGGGCATTTCAGTATGGGATCAGAAGAATTGGACGAGCTATACTGTCAACAATTCAGGGTTGAATTCGAATGCAATTCGAAAAATTGTTATTGATAAAAAGAACACTAAATGGATCGCGACCGGCGCCGGACTGGTGAGTTTTGACGGATCAAAATGGACAGCGTATGGTTCGACAAATTCACCAATGACCTCTATTGACATTAGATCCGTTGAAATTGATTACAATGACCGAATATGGATTGCAACCCAAGGTATCGCCCATGAGCTCATTTGTTTTGATGGAGAGAATTGGACAAAATACACTATTGATGCGGGTTATCCGTGGGAGGATTTGAATTACATCATTAAGGCGGATACCCGAAACGTTTGGTTAGCAATGGAAGGAGAAATTCTCGTATTTAATCAGAACGGATCAGTTGAACTCAATGCACCCGGAGTACCTCCTGAAATCCTCAAGCTTAATCAAAATTTCCCTAATCCTTTCAACCCGGAAACGACGATACGTTATGACTTACCGGCCGATGGGAAAGTGACCCTGAAGATTTACAATATTCTCGGTCAGGAAATTCGAACATTGGTAAATCGGAAGGAATTGGCCGGAACGTATCAAGTCGTTTGGAATGGAACCAATGATAGAGGCAGCAGAGTTTCAAGTGGATTATATTTTTACAGATTGCAAATAGATAAAACAGCGAAGACTAGAAAATTACTTTTAGTAAAATAGTTTATCATCTTTCATTGCATCCCTTCGATCACACCTGCAGTACCCCAAAATTCGGCGGAGGAACATTCGGATTATTCATCGCGGTATCGAGACATCGGATGAGAACTTCGCGCGTTTCTTTAGGATAAATGATCGCATCGACCCACAGGCGCGCGGCGGCGTAGCGCGGATTGCCTTGCTTTTCGTAATTGGATCGTATCTCTTCGTACACTCTGTTTTTTTCTTCCTCGCTCACCTGTTTTCCCGATAGACGAATTTCCGTGATCGTCGAAGCCGCCTGAGAACCGCCCATGACGGAAATATTCGCCGTCGGCCATGCAAAGATGAACCGCGGATCGTACGCTTTCCCGCACATCGCGTAATTTCCCGCTCCGTAACTTCCGCCGATGACGATGGTAATTTTCGGTACGACGGAATTAGCAACCGCATTCACCATCTTCGCGCCGTCTTTGGCAATGCCGGCATGTTCCGCGTCGCGACCGACCATGAATCCGTTTACGTCATGCAAAAATAAAATCGGAATACCGTCCTGATTGCAGTTCATCACAAACCGCGCCGCTTTGTCGGCGGCTTCGTTGTACATCACGCCGCCCATCTGCATCTCGCCTTTGGCCGTGCGCTGCACCGTTTTTTGATTGGCTACGATCCCTATCGCGTAGCCGCCGATGCGCGCCGTGCCGGTCAATATCGTTTTTCCGTACGTCGATTTATATTCATCCAATTCCGACCGGTCGACGATGCGCGCGATGATCTCGCGCATATCGTATTGGCCTACGCCTTCGGGAATGATGCCGTGAATTTCGTCCGGAGAAAAGAACGGTTTCTCCGATGCAATCTTATTAAATGACGCCTGCGGTTTATGGCTCACTTTCCCCAATATACCACGTATGCGTTCCAGCGCGGCTTCGTCATTAGGTTCGTGATAGTCCGCCGTACCGCTGATCGCATTGTGCGTACTCGCGCCGCCGAGCGTTTCCAGATCGATCACCTGCCCGATGGCCGCCTTGACAAGCGCCGGCCCGGCGAGAAACAAGCTCGAGCCTTCGGTCATGATGAATTTATCGCACATCACGGGTAAATACGCGCCGCCGGCCACGCACGGCCCCATCACGGCTGCAACCTGCGTGACGCCCATCGCGCTCAGGCGCGCATTATTATAAAATATTCTGCCGAAATGATTTTCGTCCGGGAAGACCTGATCTTGTAATGGAAGAAAAACGCCTGCGGAATCCACAAGATACACGATCGGAATATTATTCTTCATCGCGATTTCTTGCGCGCGCAACGTCTTCTTGACCGTCATTTCAAAATGTGCGCCCGCTTTGACGGTAGCATCGTGAGCGACGATCATCGTCTCTTTGCCGTGAATCATCGCGACACCGATGATGTTGCCTGCTGCAGGACATCCGCCGAATTCTTCGTACATCCCGTTAGCGCAGAAAAGCCCCAGTTCCATGAAATAGGTGTCCACATCGATTAACTTGGCGATGCGCTCCCGCGCAGTCAACCGTTTTTTCTGATGCTGCTTTTCGATATTCTTCGGCCCGCCGCCTTGTTGAATGACCTCTTCTTCAGATTTTAACTGTTCAACCAGCTTGTCCATGAAGGATTCGTTCTTCTTGAATTTCTCCGGATTCCATTTAACAGCCGATGTTCCGATAACCGCCATTCAAAACTCCTTTTGAATTCAAATATTAAAATGTAAAAATCAAAATGACAAATCAGATTTAAACGTTTTCCATTTGTAATTTTTGATTTCTGATTTTTTATTTAAGCAAAGACGTCACGTCGATCATCCACACGTCCGTATTGTTGCCCGCCTGAAACACGACGCGTTTCCCGTCCGGCGACCAGCGTCCGTGCTTTTCCTGATTGGTATTGTCCTTCGTCAGCGTGCGCGTGGTTTTTTCCCCGCCGGAAGTCGTCATGATCCACACGTCGCGGTCGTCATACCAACTGCGCGTAAATGCGACGATCGCATGCGTCGGCGAGACGACAGGCTCTTCGTCTTTTCCGTAGGGTAATTTATCCCGTGTGACCGGAAGGGGCAACCCTCCCTCGGAAGGCGTTTTCCAGATACTCCATTTTTTTGCCCAATCCGCCTGAAATAAAACGGTTTGATCGCCATCGGTAAAACTCGGCGCCAGTTCGTTCTGTCCGTCTATCGTAAGCTGCTGCGTTTTGTTTGATTTCAAATCCTTAATCCAGATATCCGGATTGCCTGCTTTTTCGGAAACATAAACAATTTTATCGCCGCCTTTCGAATACCGCGCTTGGTATGAATTGACAGAATCATCCGTTACTGCAAGCAGGTACGGCGCCTGCGTTGAGGCGGAATCCAAAACCAATTTTGTGATCCAAATATTCAGACAACCCGTTCGGTCGGATGTAAAAATCATTTCCTTTCCATCAGGCGAAATATCAGGATCAAAATCATTTTGTTTGGCATTAGTCAACTGCGTTTGTTTTCCGTCTTTTAGATTCAAACTGAAAATAGTTTTTTTGCCCAACCGATCGGAATTGAAAATAACATATTGCCCATCGGGCGTAAAGACGGGCGATTCATCGTTGGCTATCTGATCAACCAACATGGAATCTTTTTGAGTTTCTACATCGATGATCTTAATATCCCAATTGGGAAGCGATTCAAACAGAATATTTTTTCCGTCCGAACTCCAGCTTGGAAAAAAATGATCCTGCGACGAACTCGTTACGGCGACGGGATGAAACCGATCCGTCGGCGTAATATATACTTCGTAAAAGCCCGTAGCATTCGACACGTAGGCCATCCATTTCCCGTTGGGAGAAATGGAAGGGTGCTTTTCATCGAACGACGAGCGAATAAATGAAGTAAAATCCTTTCCCTCGCTATCAACATAACAAATATCAGTATGGTTTTTTTCATTCCGCTGAAAAAAAACTTTATTGCCGGACGAGCTTAAACTTAGTTTATCTATCGGCAATATGTCTTCATAGAGAACCACAACGTTTGAAAAATTTTGCGTGTTCACTTTGCATATTTTGTAATTACTGTCATGCTTCACAAAAAATATTGATTTCCCGTCGGATGCCCAGGCCGGGCTGAATTCATCTGCATTATCCGTTTTCGTCACCTGGGTCATTTTCTCTTGTTTATCAATGATCCACAAATCACTTTGCCCCAGAATATGCGATGAGAAAACGATGCGTTCATTGTCGGGCGAAAAGTCAGCGCCCTCGTCAACACCTTCATTGGCCGTTAACGGATGTATGCTGCCGTCATCCATGTTGTAGATGAATACGTGCTTATCGCCAATTTGCGTCGAAATGTAAGCAACAAACTTACCGTCCGGTGACATTTTTGGCTGTCCGTCGTAACACGCCAACGTAGTCATACGCTCCAGAGTCAATCCTTCAGGCGTCGTGGCCGTATTCTTTTTGGCGCATCCTGTGTACATAACGAGTACGGCAATAAGGATCATACGGTTCGTCATTTGCGCGTTTCTTTCCTTAAAAAAAATGGAAACATTGGAGTCAAACTAACAAAAAATATTCTTATTCTCATCATAAATAAATAAAACGCTCTTTTTTATTATTATTTAACGACGCCAATGGGAAAATCTTGGCCGCGCGCATAACTATTCGGATACTGCGCCGTTCCGCGATACTTTTTTGTAAGTTCAGGTACTCTGTCATTTAAATACGCTTCGAGTTCTTTTACCGTGATTCTGCCGTCTTTATTTCCGTCGCCTTCACCGCTTAAGCCTTTAAGTAAAGCATACGTAAAAACACCGTGGCCCAGCTGTTTGAATTCAGCCGCAAATTGCTCCGTTCCGGTGGCGGACAGTACCACCAATCCGGCGCTTCGCGCCAACTGCAGAATGGCTTTTTCATTCGCCGCACCGCGGTTGGAAAACGACTCCACTGCGCCGCCCGACTGGCATGCATCAAAAACGATGATCTGCTTTTGCGCTTTGATCTGCGTGCAGAACTCTTTAAGTTGATTTGCCGATACGCCTCTTGCTGCCAGGCCTTCTTCATCACCATATAATTTAGTGACGTCGTGCGGAATGAGATAAAATTCCGGCGCTTTATTTGAATCGCCTTCGCTCATGACCCCGTGTCCCGCATAATACAATATGAATGCATCTTCAGGTTTTGCTTCACCCATGATCCTGTGAATTGCCGATTCTATATTGCCCCTCAATCCATCGGCATCATACAGCGTGTGCTTGAAGATCTGTTTGAAAATAGCTTGTCCGGATTGTTCGATCGCTTTTTCAAAAGCCTGCGCATCGGGCCGCGCATATTTTAATGTATAGTTCGAGTTTTTATATTTATTAATTCCAATGGATAATATGTACAAATTCGAGCTTGCCTCCAATGACTTCCTTTCCACCGTAATTTCGTAAGGATTCGATTCTGTTCGATCACGATTGAAAGCCGTAACAAGCAAGTTGTTCGCCCCCGGAACCAACGGAATATAATACGTCAGCGTCAGCTTCTTGCCAAGATTTGACAATTTCCTGCTCGTGACCTGATTGTCGGAAACTAGTTTGCTGTTTTGATATAACCGCACTTCATCGATATCGCCCGTTGATTCGGTGGCCGTGATTTCTATTTCTATTCCTTCGCTTTCCACTTCGGACATGTTACCCGGACGGTCTATGCGAACTTTCGGCGGAAGTTTGATGCCTTTATTTATGTCGGACGCTTTTGTTATCGCATAGTTTTTGTCGCCGGTCAAAATTTGCTTAAGAAGATCCGGCGTATAAAATTTTTCAAATAACGCGTCCAGTGGAATTGAATTGAGATTTTGAACATAATGCATTTTCTTCATGCCCTCCGAAGTACCGTCAAATCGCCCGTCAGGAGCAACTGCCACCCAATCCTTCTGGCCGATTACCGTCAAACTGATCAATTGCCGCCCCGTTGCCGCATCCCAGATGATTGTGCGCGCGTCCGTGCTCACGGTGTATAAGAATTTTCCGTCTTTGCTGAAAGTAAGCCCGTTAATATAACTTACATGGCCTGCTAATTGCCTTAATTCTTTCCACGTGCCTGTTTCAATAATGCGAATAATCCTATTATCACCAACGGCCAGGATTTTTCCATCCGGGCTGAACATCATGCCGCCATTGCTTCCCCACAATCCGTAAAAAATGGGTTCATTTTGGTGCAAATCAACAATTAATCCGGAACCGCTAGCGAGGTATTGCCCGTTCGGGCTGATACAAATTGCGTTGGATACGGATGAATCCTGAACCGTCCTTACACATCGCCCGCTTTTAACATCCCAGAACTTGATCGTTTTGTCATAACTAGCGCTTACCAATAAGCTGTCATTGGGCGTAACGGCTAATGACCAGATAATATCCGAATGCCCTGATAGCGTTTGAATAGGTTTTCCTCTGCTCAAATTCCATACTTTGATGACGCTGTCCTTTCCGGCCAACGCGATATAATTTTTTTTGTCGTTAACGGCCATACAGGTGATCGCCGTATGCGCTTTGAAACTGCGGATTTTATTTCGCGTGCCCATATCCCAGAAAATAGTACTCGAATCCAACCCGCTACTGATCAGAATTTTGTCTTCTTTTGAAAACGCTACGGGATAAACAGGAAGTGTATGTCCTAAAAAAGCCGTGCGTAATTTACCCGATTCTAGATTCCAAACTTTAACCGAATGATCTTTGCTTCCGCTGGCAAGAAATTTTCCCGATCGGTCGATCGCTACTGAATGATTACCCTCTGCATATCCTTCCAGCGATGGCCCGTCAGATAAATCTTCCAGGTTCCATATTTTTATGGTCTGATCCCAGCTTCCGCTGACTAACCATTTTCCATCTGAACTTATATCAATGGATGATACCGCCGCATCGTGAATCCCGATCGTTTCTGAAATTTCTCCCGTCCAAAGATCCCAAAGGCGCAGCGCGCCGTTCTGTCCGCCGGAGCCGATGTAGCGCCCGTCCGGACTGCATTTCAGAGCCTTTACGGCTCCATCAGGCGCTTTCATTGATATGATCTGTTTGCCGTTCGCGACGTAAAATAATCGGATCGTACTGTCTTCGCCCGCGCTCGCTATAAAAAACCCATCGGGGCTGTAGCAAACCTGATTAACCGCACCGATATGCTCCGTCATCTTAAATATTTGTTCACCGCTGCCGAGGTCCCAAATACGAATTGTACTGTCCTGGCTCGCGCTTACCATGTGCCTGCCATCCGGGCTGAACGAAATCGAAGTAACCAGTTGCGTATGTCCGCTAAACTCTTTGAGCTGATTAAAAGATGCCACATCCCAAAGGCGAACGGCATAGTCGTCCGTCTCCACGTTTGTCAATTCCTTATACCACAACGGATAACCGTGTCCAGTTGCCAGCATACTTCCGTCCGGGCTGAAACTCAAACCCTGCACCATATTGTCGCCGTGCACACTGCCGATTTTTGTATGATTGATGACGTCATATACATTAACTGTAGAATCGCTTCCGGCGGACGCCAGCAGTCTTCCGTCGGGGCTGAAGGCAACGGAAAAAATATTGGTTGATGTGTACGTTCTCAGTTCCTTACCCGATTCCGCATCCCATATTTTCGTCGACCAATCGTAGCTTCCGCTTGCAATGTATTTTCCGTCGGGGCTGAATGCCACGGACGTGACGGCATTTGTGTGGCCGGTTTGAACTATCAGTTCTGGCACCTGCGCCAAGCCAACTTCTGCCATCAGAAATAATCCAACAAATACTATCATTATTTTTTGCGTCATGCCTGTCTCATTTCTGCGTTTCATTTGGTTGCACATTTTCTAAAAACTCAAATCCATCGACATCGTTACTTTTCTCAATATATTTCCATGAATAGCGTCTCCTCCCGAACCGATCTGCTCCAGGTCATCGCGGTAAAGCTCCCAATATTTAACTCCGACGTTTATATTTTTTTTCACAACATATTTCAGCAGGATATACCAGCGTTTCCCTTTCCCCGAAAATGCGGTATTTGCAAAGACACCGTCGACGTCATTTTCATATTCATATATTGCTGTATTAAAACTGTGCGTATCAAAAAAACTCAATCTTCCGTAAACGGCCAGCCCTTTTCTCAAGATGACGCGCATTTCTTCATAAAACAATATTCCGGTTTCCTTGGTGCCTGAAATATTTTCAATTTCGTACCACGCTTTCTCAACGCGGGAACGCAGACGGACCTCTCGAGAAATGTCTACATCCCATTGGTAACGCATTCTGGTGACTATTTCTTTTTCAACGACCGTGATATCGCGTCCCAGAATATCCAGCGTTTTAACGGATCGGTCTTTTCGCTCATTCTTAAATTGAATCTGTGCAACGATCCGCGACCAGACCCTCTGTTCCACTTTCGCAAGGAAATCATCGCCCGTTACCGGCTTCGGCACATCATACGAGCGCCACGGATAGCGAAAAATATCGTAAAAAAGCTGAATGGTCGTTCCGCGTTTTGGCCTTACCTTCAGTCCCAGATACATGCCCTCTTCGTTTTGTGTTTTGCCGTTTTGTTCTCCAAAAGCATAGCCGTGTAAACTTTGAAAATCCTTCGAATAGTTCCTATAAAAAATAACCCATTCAGCTTTTGGCCAATATCCCTGGATTCCTGAATTCCAGGCAAAATGGTCTCTTTTATCCTTCGCCGCCTCCCCGAAGAAATTTATATTGCCAACGTACACGTCGTGATGCAAACTGATCACGTTGTTGCTAGAGCCTGCAAAATTATATAAACTCCTTACGCTGTCGCCGGTAATAAATCTTCGGTCAAATTGCTGGCCATAAAAAGTCACGCCGATCTTGGACATGCCGAAATGGTAAGCGACATTTGCGCCTTCCACAGTTTCCAGTAAATAATTATTCTTTGACACCTCACCGCTGTCGCGGTGCAATCCGTCGATGATGATTGAATTCACCGATCCGTCTGAATCAAATGAAGCGTCCAAATTTGAATACGAATAAAATCCCGTGACATCAACATTTTTTAATAGCTCAATGCTCCTCAGATCGAATTGCGCCGCCGCTCCAAAGTAACCGGCGTTTTCCGTTGCATAATTATATGCGCTGATCCCGCGAGCCTTTTTCTTGACAGACCCGACCGCTTCGCTGCTTTTGGACATCCCCGACGAACTCCACATCGACACCGCCTGGCCAAATTCCAGTTGATAATTTCCAATGACTGATTTTCGAATAAATGGAAAATCCCGCAATTCAACGAACCCCACCTGATGGTCATTTAATTTTTTTTCACCGGGGTCTTTTTCAAATACAGCCCCCGCACGTATTTGCGCTTGCGGGCGTTTCAAAAATGGCCGGTAGTCGGCATTGATCCTTTCATAAAACTGATAGATGCTTCCATCGTATTTTTCATCTTGAAAATTTCTACTTTCTTCTATGTTACGCTTGGCGCGTTGACGATAATCGACTGCATACCTTTTAGCGCGCACGAGAGGATTAACCGTAATGAAATCTTTGACCTGAACAAAGGCCTCACGCGTGAAGTTCGGAATTTTTAGCAAATCCCGTTCCAACATAAAAACTTTATGTTTACGGTAATCCGAGATCGCCTTTGCCAGTATCGGAGAGAGCCCCGGGATTTGTTCTAATTCGCTTTGGGAAGCGGTATTAATATCAACAGGGTTTTGCTTAAAATAGTCAAGTTCTTCCGAAATCAGCGTTGCATCTGACGATTCTGAATAACTGTCTAATATTCTTTCCTCTGCATCATCCGTGGTAACATTAAATAAATAATCACGTGTTAAGCTGTCGATGCTTGCAGAATCTTGTCCATCCTGCGCGTGCAAGGACATAGTACTCAAAAAAACAAGGATTAACTGATACCTGAGCATAAAGATTAGTAACGCTGGCGTTATATGTATGATGTCAATTGGCCGTTATCGGTAGTTGCTTTTTATCACACGCGCAGGCAGACGTTTTATATGAAATGACGCGGAAACAGCATGCGTAACTCCGAGATCGGGATGGGAATATATTGCATAATCGACCGCTCCTTTCCCAAAGTCAAACCCTAATCCTGCGGAAAACAGCGACGGTTCTCTTGCCATACCAACTCGTAAGAACAGTTTTTCAAAGAACTGATATTCGGCGCCAAAACGAACGTCGGTCGGAAATTTAATATCTTTGTATACATCCACATTAAGCAATAGGTGGTCAATCATTCGAATACCGGTTCCCATAGAAAAAGTTTGAGGCAATGCATCCCCTTCAATTTTCGGCCTGTTAATATTACGTGCGGCAAAACCCAGCGTCACCATTTCGTGAGGCCTAAACATCAGCCCCATATCGCATCCAATGGTTCCGGCTGATCCGGCGTCTTTAATATTCAAGTGATCATAATTGAGAACGACGCCATAAATTAGTTTTTCTCTAAAGCTTCGGCTAAAGGCTAGGCCAAACGTCGTTTCCCTGTAAAGATCTGAACCATACGATTCAAAATTGATCGTGCCATTTCCAAAAGAACTCGGGTAAGTAAAATTGAATGCCGTGGTGCCAAGATCTTTCAGGTTAAAAGGTGCTGAATAATAAGCCTGCGCATATGGGTTACCGATCTGCCATAGTCCAGCCGGATTATAATACATGGCGTCGCCGGTATTGGCGACCGCAACAAAGGTTCCACCCATACCCAACGGCCGCGCGCCCTTTTTGGTGTCAAATGAAGCAAATACGGTTCGGCTTAAAAACAACAGAATTACGATTGCTTGAATAATTTTTCTGTAACGCATGAAACAAGAAATGATAAGATTTTTAGGAAGGTTTTCTAAAAAAAGTAATCATTTTCAGCCCAATAATCAAGAAATCCCGCCGCTTTTTGCGCAATGTTTTTGTTGAATAAGTATATAAATTTTGCTATCCTTGCTTATTATTATTACCATTATTTTTCTTCTTGAATCCTCTACCTGCATGGTAAGTTTGCCCACGGATTCCTACAGCAAATGTAACTAGAAAGCGGAATTTAGATATACATGCCGGGATTACAATTTTCTACAGCCCTTATCACCGGCGCTTCATCAGGAATTGGAGAAGCGATAGCGCGTGAATTGGCAAAACAAAATGTCGCATTGGTTTTAGTTGCCCGTTCCGGTGACAAATTGGAATCGCTTGCGGCAGAACTCAGCGCAGGTGGCTTAGAAGTGATTCCTATCGCACAGGATCTCCTGGCCGGCAACGCGGATGAGGTGTTATGGAATGAGCTGCAGAGAAGAAATATCAAAATAGATATGCTGATTAATAATGCAGGATTCGGCGGTTATGGGTTCTTTCATGATTCCCCAATTGAGAAACAGATCGAGATGATCGACTTGAACATCAAAGCTTTGGTTAAATTAACCTATCGGTTTTTGCCTCCAATGATTTCCAATAATCACGGGGCTATCATGAATGTGTCCTCCACTGCGAGTTTTCAGCCTGTTCCATTCATGGCCGCCTATGCGGCAACTAAAGCATTCGTGACCAATTTTACTGTAGCGCTTTCTTCAGAATATCAAGATACACATGTTCGATTTATCGCATTATGTCCCGGAAGAACAAAAACCAATTTTCAGGTTGCCGCCGGATCGCAGAAAGTGCGCATTCGCTCTCGTGCAGCCACGCCGCAACAGGTTGCGCGCGTAGCGGTAAAAGCGCTGCGTCGGAATAACAATATTGCGATCGAAGGCTTTATGAATCATGCTATGATACACTTACAGCGGTTTTTCCCGCGTTGGTTTATTATTAAGATTGCTCATAAAATATTCAAACCGAAAAATATTCATCATTAAAATTCATTTTTTGAAAGTAAGGAATCTCCCATGTCCTGTATGTCATTACCTCTGCCAACCATAATTCAGGGCGGCATGGGCGTCGCAATATCCGATTGGCGGCTTGCGAAAACCGTATCACAACTAGGCCAACTGGGCGTCGTTTCGGGGACGGGCATCAGCTGCGTCCTCACCCGGCGTTTGATGGACGGCGATCTGGCCGGCAATTTGCGCCGGGCCATTGCTCATTTCTCAATCCCGGATGCGGTACAGGACATACTGGACCGTTACTTCATCCCCGGAGGAAAACCGCCGAATGCGTCTTACAAATCGACTCCCACGTCTACCGTTGCTTCATCGGGATTTGTCGACCGCCTCAATGTTATCGCAAACTATATTGAAGTGTTTCTTGCTAAAGAAAACCATAACGGCGTTGTCGGAATTAATTTACTTGAAAAGGTTCAGATGCCAACGCTGGCTTCGCTTTACGGCGCGATGTTATCTGGAGTGGACTATGTATTGATGGGAGCGGGTATCCCGACACAGATTGCGGCTATACTTGATAAACTTTCAACCCACCAGCCGGTAAGCTATCGCCTCGATGTGCAAGGCGCCGCACCGGAGGACGATGTGCGCGTACACTTCGATCCGGAAAAAACCTTCCCGGGTATTTCTAAGTTAGCGGGAAAGCTCAAACGCCCAAAGTTCCTGCCGATTATCTCTTCGTCTGTACTTGCTCAGGTCTTGCTTAAACGCAGTGAAGGCGCCGTTGACGGGTTTGTGATCGAAGCTTCGACCGCAGGCGGACACAACGCACCGCCACGAGGCACGATGAAATTAAGCCGTGAAGGCGAACCAGTCTACGGTGAAAAGGACACCATCGGCCTGGACAAAATAAGGGAATTCGGTCTTCCGTTCTGGCTCGCAGGATCGTACGGACATCACGCTCAATTAAAAAAAGCGCTGGAAGAAGGCGCCGCCGGAATACAAGTAGGAACTGCGTTCGCCTTATGTGATGAATCCGGAATGGAGACTGAGTTAAAAAAGAAAGCTCTGAGACAAGTTCTAATCAATCAGACGCGGGTTTTTACCAATCCCATCGCCTCCCCGACCGGATTTCCATTTAAGATCGCTCACGTTGATGGTACCATTTCTGAAACAAATGTATATAATGC